>JAMCVO010000581.1 GCA_023475715.1 Actinomycetota bacterium | reverse complement strand
TTGAGGGGCCGTATGAGTTATCTGAAGTAAAACTGGTTAAGGATGATATCGTTTTTGATTGCGGGGCTAATCTTGGCCTTTTTTCATGTTTAGCTGCTTCAAAAGGTTGTAAGGTATATGCATTTGTAAGCATATCGAAAGTTTTCAAAATTATATTTGTTCCGCCGCAGGATATCTTTTTGCGTTTTCACTATCAAATCCACCGCAAAATCTACATGCATAAAGAGGCTTTGTACAGAAATTCCTTGCGATCTCCTTCTTTTGCTCAAGCGTCAATTGATTGTCCCACAGATTAACATACTCATCTTTCGGCATGTCTACCAAACCCAAATCAGCGCCAAATAGCGATCGAATGCAGTTATGGAGGCAACCGTTATACGAATGAAGATTCTTCATTTGTATCTGGCTACAATGATTGAAATTGTATGCAATTTCCTCCTCTGTATAACCTCGCTCCTCAAATCCTCCGCAATCCATCCAACCTCCATAATGCTGAATATCACCATGATATGATTTTATTTTATATTTTACATTCTTATCGTCCAAAGCTTTTACAAGTTGGCCAATTTTATACGACAACTTGCCATAATCACTAATTTGTACTTCGATTTTACCTTTATGCTTTTCTAATACATTCAGGACTTTTTCCTTTGGTACCAGAGTGCCGTTGGTCATAAGAATTAGCTTGTCAAACTGAGCATCATATTTGAAGGCTTCCTCAAGGATTTCATCCATATCAGGATGTAAGAATAATTCTCCGCCAACAAATTGAAGCCATTCAATCCTGTCATATATCTCAAATACAGCTTTAATGTCATCAAATATTAATTGCTTGCCGAGAATCGGTTTGTCCTTGTACATTGGCACACAGTTGCAGCATAATTTGCAATTCAATGTACATTTCAATGTGACGATTATCGCTAATCTCCTCGCGGTTAACATATTTCATTTCCTCTCTTTTCTTCCGGAACAAAGGCAAATAGCTTTTTCCATCTATGTTGTATGATGTAGTTAGGATTTGCATCTCTTATAATATCTTCAAGTACTTGAGGATCGTCCGGCAAATGATATGTACATATTGAAAGTTTCGGTGCAAATCTTGATAATGTTTGTTTTGCTCCGGCAAGCATTAACCTTTCGGCTCCTTCTATATCAGCTTTTATGAAGTCTATTCGTTCAATATTGTTATCCTCAACAAACTGATCTATAGATATGGTTTTTACAGAAACGAAATTATAATTACTACCATTGTCTAATACAAAAGAATTTGCACCATCGGAACCGCCGGCAATACAAAATCTTACCATCTCCGATTTATCCGATAAAGCAAATTCACATGGAATTATATTCCCATTATAAAACTTTTGTAACAATTCTAATTCCGGAACAAGTTCCTTTGTAGGTTCAAATGCATATACCTTACAACCTTTTGAAGCAGCTAAACATGAAAAAAGGCCAAGATTAGCCCCGCAATCAAAAACGATATCATCCTTAACCAGTTTTACTTCAGATAACTCATACGGCCCCTCAATAATCATGGAATAATCGTTAAATTGACTGGGCAGAATAATTTCTCCAACCTCATACACATATGCCCAAATATTCCTTTTGTTTATATCGCGGACATTCTTAATATATATTTCTCCCATTTTTACCATTTGTCGCATATCATCAATCGAGTAATGTTTTATAAGCCTATCATAGTAGTTCAAAACAAGTGCAAGTTCATATTCTCCGGCAAATAAATCAAAATCCATATAACCTTTATCCAGTAATAATTGAGATATTTCTTTATGGTGAGCATCTGACGTTGAAACAATTACTTTGCTTTCTGTCGGTAGATAAGGACATCTTGATATTTCATAAACAGGAACGTTATTAAACGTGTCGGTAGACAACATCCCGTCAGAAACAGCAAAACACGTAATATCAACATTTTCATCATTTAAAAGATTTACAAGCAGCGTTGTGTTCTTGGCCGCTCCATAAAGAATAATCCTCTTATTACATTGTCTTAAATCATTAATAATTTTTTTACCCAGTTGCACATAATCTGAAATATTTATAGTCATATCTCATATCCCCCTTTTTTGTACGGCAATTGCTCTGCAGCCGGGAAACGAGGAGAATTAACGCAATCAAACCCTTTACAATACTTGCAAGCTTCAATAGGGTTTGTGCCTAGGCTTTGTGCGATTTCGCGCTTCTTTTCTGTCTTCATGGTTTCATCGAACAGATCAATATATTCATCCTTCAGTTGCGGCACTTTTTGCAATATCGCCCCACAGAAAGCGTATACACAAGGATATAATTTGCCTCTATGAATTATCCTGAATGCATTTGATACACATATGCAATTATTTTTAACGTTTTCCAATTCCTCTTCCGTATAATCCATAAAAGTAAAATCCCCAAAATGTATCCAGCCCTCAAAGCGCTGGTTTTCACCATGATAAACATCAGTGCGGTATGGAATACCATTTTTATCGAATAACTCCTGTATGCATTTAAAGTTAACAGAATACTTACCATAATCATCAAGAATAAAATCAAATATGCAATCTGAATTATTAATAACCTCTATTAACTCTTGACTGGGAACAATCGTACAATTTGTAGTAATCCTTATCAAATCAAACCTACCTTTATATTTTAAGATCTCTTTTACTATTTCAACGATCTCAGGATGCAAAAGGGGTTCTCCACCCAGTAATTCCACCCGATCA
>JAMCVO010000029.1 GCA_023475715.1 Actinomycetota bacterium | reverse complement strand
AGTTAAAATGAGTTATGCCGGAATAGAATATGATCTTGATTCTCTGGAAAATATGACTTTCATGAGATTTAATGGCATCACAATAAGCTTAACATTATACTTTTCTATCTTTTCAAGATTGACGCAGGCTGTTAAAGACAGAATATTTGCGGCAAAATATTTTTTAAAAATATTTTCGGGATGGACATCATTTTCTGCAGCCGGTGTATCAAATACTACAATAAATGGTTTTTTATCAATGAGATAATCCATGGCAGCCTTGCTTAAAAAAGGACATTTAGCTACATAGCTGTTGCTGAACCATTCTTTACCATAACCTGTGGCTAATATTATCCCTGAACCCGGCGGGATTACCGTTTTCTCGGCTTTTTTAAAGTTTTTTAGATCAATGCACGGTCTTCCGTCAACAAATCCTAATTTTTCATATGGCATTTGCAATACATAAGAATCAATCATAAAAAGCTTTTCAAGCGGAACATCGCTGATTGTGTAATTGTGGTAGTCACCGGGTGTTTCAAAATACGTACCTGTCATGGCAGTCATATTTTCCAGAGAATCAAGATCATATTCTATTCCGGCATAACTCATTTTAACTTTACCGAATTTAAAAGGCCTTATTTCATATCCATAATTCCACATTCCTTCATCGATCGGTCCTGAAATATCTATGATTTTCATTATGCTCCTTTTGATGGTAATCCGATATTTTTTAATTAAAAGTTATTTTACACTATTGAAAAAGTGTTTACAATATTGTAAATTAAATTTATGCAGAATTTACAATTATGAAAATCTGCCATAATAAAAAATTGCGCTATATTGTTCAAACATAAAATATAAAATTTAAAAAAGGAAGTCTTGCAATGCTTAACAATCTTTTTAAACCAATTAAAATCGGAAATCTGGAATTAAAAAATAGAATAGCTTTAAGCCCGATGGGTATCGGTTCTTATAATGAGGATGAAACAATCACGGAGGATTATGTTGATTTTATAAAAGTAAGATCTTGTGAAACCGGTCTTATTATAACTACCGGAACAAGAGTTACGGAAAAATATGGTAAATTTAAAATTAATGGGTGTTTTGATGAAAAATTCATACCTTCCCTGTCAAAACTGACAAAAACTGCACGGAAAAACGGAACAAAAATTTTATTGCAGATACTTGCCTTTGGTCCTGCAGATCCTTTCGAGCCGTTTGTCCCATCTTTAAACATACCTGAATATGCAAATATTGAAGAAATGGAAGCTAGACCAAAGGAATTGACAACAGGGCAAATCGAAGAGCTGAGCAGTGAATTTATAAACGCAGCAAAAATTGCCAGGGAATCCGGTTTTGACGGTGTTGAGCTTTTTGGTTCGGAAGACGGCCTTATATCAGCTTTTATATGTCCGCATTTTAATAAGAGGACGGACAAATTTGGAGGAAGTTTTGAAAACAGGATGCGTTTTCCTGTTGAAATTTTAAAAGGAATAAGAATGGCGTGCGGAAAAGATTTTGCAGTAGGATTTAAATTTAATGCAATTTATAACATAGATGAGGGTGTAGATGTTGATCTTGGAATAAAAATTGCTGAAAGGATGTTTAACGAAGGTGCTGCTTACATACATTGCTGGTCTTTTGAAACCTTTGAAAGACCAATGCCTACATATAAATACACGCCCATGCCCAATCTGTATCAACCGAGAAATACACTTGCTGATATTTCCGGAAAGATAAAAAAGTATCTCCCTGAAATTCCGGTAATAACAGTGGGTGGTATATTAAAACCAGATGAGGCCGATGAAATAATTGCCAGAGGTAATGCAGATATTGTCGCCGTAGGCAGAGCTTTTATTGCTGATAATCTGTGGAGTTATAAAGCCAAATTTTCAGAATCAATAAGGCCGTGTATCCGTTGCCTTGTGTGTCATAATGAAGTTGCACTAAAGGGAAACTTAATTACGTGTTCGGTTAATCCGGATATATTTTCCAAAGATAATATTGCCAGGGTAAAAAAACCAAGAGAAATTACAGTAATTGGCGGAGGGCCTGCCGGAATTACGGCTGCCGTTACTGCTGCTAAACGTGGACACCGGGTAACATTATTTGAGAAGGAGGAAAAAATCGGAGGGAAACTTATACCTGGAAGCGAACCTGCATTCAAACATGAATTTAAAGATTTCCTGGATTATTTAAAAAATGATCTATATAAATCTGATACGGAAGTCTTTACGGACACAAAGATAACTGTGGAAATGATTGCAAACAGAATGCCTGATGCGGTGATTCTGGCACTTGGGGCAATTCCTGTTTATCCTGAAATCTCAGGGATTGATAGTACAAATGTTTTTGATGCAGTTTATGCTTTAAATAACCCTGAAAAATTTATTGGAGGGGATATTGCCGTAATAGGAGGTGGGGATGTAGGTTGCGAAACTGCTCTGTTTCTAAAAAGAAAGGGCAGCAGAAAAGTAGCGATAATTGAAATTCTTGATGAGTTAATGAAAGAAGAAATAAAGTACAACAGCGTAATTCTTGAAAAAATGCTGGTAAGTGAAAGTATTGATATTTATCTTGAAAGTATGGTAATGGAAATAAAAGAGAACTGTTTGAGTTTTGTAAGAAAAAATGGCATAGCTGAGAGTATCAAAACAGATTTTATAATAGTTGCCGCAGGTTTTAAAGTCCCTGATCAGGAACTTGTTAAATATGGTCAGCTTAACCTTGAGATGTATGTCATCGGCGACT
>JAMCVO010000368.1 GCA_023475715.1 Actinomycetota bacterium | reverse complement strand
AACATATTAAAAAATGGGGTTGAAAATGATTTGGTTAAACCGGAATTAAAAATTGAAAAGTCAGTTCAGCTTAAGTTTTTGCTGAGAAGAAAGTGTCATTCCGCACTTCAAGTGTACCAGGTCTTTCGCAGCACCTTTGTACCACCCAAAACTATAATTAGTATTATATCCTAATTTTTTTTCAAAGAGCTATATTTTTTGTAAGGCTTGTTTTGTTCCCTAAGTGATGGTCCTGTCATTTCCACCTGATATGAAGAATGGCATAGTCTATCAAGTACTGAATTACCTATTATGGGATCCGGAAATAGTACCTGCCATTCTTCAGGAGATCTTGCGCTTGTTAGAATTGTTGATTTTTTAGAGTAACGCTCCAGTATTATTTCATAAACAATGTCTGCCTCTTCTCTTGCCATTTCTTTTACAGCAAAGTCATCAATTATCAAAAGCGAAGCTCTTATGTATGAGCCCATTGCTCTATCTCTTGTACCATCAAGTCCTGATAGTTTTAAATGGCGAAACATTTTATCAGAGCGGCAAAACATTACAGAGTGTCCTGCTTTTAGAGCGGCAAAGGCCAAATGTCGGGAAAGCATGGTTTTCCCGACACCGGTAGCTCCAAATACAAGGACCGAGTGATGCTCTTCAATGAAGTTTAAGCTAAATAGTCCCTTTACAATATCCCTATCATAAGAAGTGGTTGTATTCCAGTCATAAACCTCAAGATCGGCCTCAACTCCCGCTTTTTTCATTTTAGAATTAAGTAGCCTAGTTTGTCTTCTTTCAAGCTCATCATAGAGTATCATTTCCAGAAATTCGCCTATTGTTATCTTTTTTGCATTTGCATAGTCTATTCTTTCCTCAAGAGTTGGAAGAATTCCAGACAGCCGAAGGAATACCATTGCATCCTTCAGTTCTTTTGATATTGCCATTTTGTTTTTCCTTTCTTATTGCTTGTAATGATTAAATGAGTTGCCATCACGCAAAAACTTAAGCTGAACTGACTTTTCAATTTTTAATTCCGGTTTAACCAAATCATTTTCAACCCCATTTTTTAATATGTTTTCTATTCTTCTCATATCATAGATACTATATGCCTTGGCCTTCTCTAGCGCTTTTGAAAGTCTCTCTGCACCGTAGCTGTCTGCAAGTCTTAGTATTTTCTGTGCGCTTCTTAGCCTGTGCCATGGATAAGGACCAGCAAGTATTTCTTCAATAAAAGCTCCAATGGCATCACTCTTTGCATATCCGGCGCTTATCTGGTATTTAGGGTTTCTAAGAGTATAGGGGGTAAGCTCTGACGGGTAATCTTCAAAATCAGTTGATCTTTTTCCAGACCCAACTGTTTTATGCACTTTTATTAAAGTCCCGTTGTAATAAACCTTAACAAGGACGCTATCGCCCCTTACATCAACAGATTTTCCAATATATCTTGTTGGAAGGCTGTAAAGTGAGTTTTTAAATCTTATGTGATGATCTGGGTGAACTTTACAAACTGCCCATAGTACAATATCGTACCTTTCATAGAAGTAGGCAATTAAAGCATCCTTTTCAGTTTCCTCAAATACAATAACCGGAACTTTTCTCGTTGTTCCATGCACTCTTGTTCCTGCAACAGAGCTGCACCACTCAACGGCTCTTTTGCTGCAGTCGCCAATACCTAAAAACTTTTCACCCTTAAAGAAGTTATCCCTAACATATGGTATCATTCGCTCAATTATTGGCTTGCCTTTGGCGTGACCAATGTTAGCCGGATCTACTATAAACCCTCTAGCTTGAGCATATTCAAGAAAGCTTTTATTAATTACAGGATCTGTTCTGCCCGGAACAGTTATTGCAGGCTTACAGTTATCAACTATTACAAGGGCGGTAATACCTCCAAAATATGCCCATGCGGCCTCAAATCCGGCTATTACTGCAGTTATATCCTGCTTAAATGTTATATATACAAACATATGGCGGCTGTAGCAAAGGGTAACAACAAGTGCATGCACTTTTCTTTCTTTGCCAGAATCACTGTCAAATATCCTTCCGAGATACCCAAAATCAGCCTGGACATACTTTCCCGGCTCTGTTTCTGGAAGCCTGACTGTTATGTTTTTTCTTCTGTAGCTTGCGCAATGCTGCTTAACAAACCTGTAGAAGCTGTCACTTTTTACATTTATTCCCTGGCGGGAAAGTAGAATTATTATTTTAGAACCTTTAAGGCCTTGATCTAAATACTTTTCAATACTATCCTTTACAGGAAAAAGCAGGCTTTCTCTGGGGCAAAGATTATTTTTATCATATGAGCTAAAAAGGCTTTGCCTTACCTTTGATACAAGATCATCAGTTATGCTGTTTTTGTTGTTCTTGTCAAATCCAAATTCAGCTGCTAAGTTGAGATAGTTTCTTATTGTATCCCTGTGAATTCCAATGGCATTACTAATGGCCCTTATTGAATGACCATTTGCATGCCTTGTAAGTATTTCCCTTATTTCAATCATATGCACCTCCCGATAAACCATATTTTGAACTACCTCCTAATTTTTTTGTTTTAGGAGGCATTATATAGTTTTGGGTGGTACAAAGCTTGCTGCGGAAAACAGTAACAAAGTGGTACAATGTTCCTGCGAAAAACTGTGCTTTAGTGGTACAAAGGTGGTGCGGAAAATTTGTTAAAAGTGGTACACTTGGGGTGCGGAATCACATTCTCTATTTTTTACAGCATCATAAATATCTTTTCTATGTTTAAT
>JAMCVO010000536.1 GCA_023475715.1 Actinomycetota bacterium | reverse complement strand
CTGGTAGTGCATTAGATAGGAATGGCAAAATATGGAGCCATCATAACAATACATTTGAAAAGCAGACAGTTTCTGCAGGAATCAGGAAGCATTACAAAGATCTGGAAAAACTTGGTATTGACCAATATATCCTCTATGCAAGTCTTTGCCAGGGAATCATGCTTCAGTATTCCCTGGAATCAATAAGGTTTACAGACAATTGTTGGGGAAGTCTTTTCTGGATGTACAATGATTGCTGGGGAGAAGTAGGATGGTCCATAATTGATTACTATTTAAAAAGAAAACCTTCCTATTATTTTGTCAAAAGGGCGTTTGCGCCATTAAACTTAATACTCCGGGAAAAGGATGGAATTATTAAAGTTTTAGGCGTTAATGATACTGGTAAAAATGAAAGCATAAATATTGAGTACGGCTATGTATCTTTCGACGGAAAAGAGAAAATTTTTGACAGTATCTCCATAGAATTGATAGCATATACCAAGGATATAGTCTTTGAATTTCGCAAAGGAAAACATAACTTTTTAAAAGGTGCCTGCTTTGTAAAGCCAGTTACAAACAGGGTAAATATTTTACCTAAAGTACTAAGGACCGGTGACTTTAAGGACCTTGAGATACCAGAAGCTGAGATTAAAATCACTAATTTTACAAATACAGGAAACAATATTACCTTTGTAATAAGCAGTAATGTCTTTGTGCATGCCGTACATTTTGATCTTGATGAAGGTGTATTGCTTTCAGATGATTATTTTGATCTTCTTCCGGAAGAAAAAAGGACGATTGTTGTTTATAATACAGTGGGTAATATAAAAGAGGGCGATATTAAACCTGTAAGTGTTAAAAATGATTAGAAAAGGAGATTTTTTAAGTTTTTAAGCAGAGCTAAAATTATTACAAAAAGGTAAATTTACTTGACTTTCAATTATTATAAATAATATAATGTTACCATTGGTATTAATAATATAATATGTTGTACATTCATAATTTCTCACTAGTTCCTTTATAAGTATAAGGTGAAATAATGGAAAAACAGCTGTTTGAAAATATATTCTTGTCAAAAACTCAGTTTTATTTGCCACCAAATCCTGTAAGAAATCTCAGGATGAGAGATCCTGAAAATATTAAGAAATGTTTTTTAACCTTATAAATATCTTTGACGTATTCAACTAGATGAAAGCAAACGGTTAGATTTATAAAAAGAAATAACAAATTTTTATTAAAAAGTTATTTACTGAAATGATGACACTTAGAGAAAGAATGCTTAGAGCTTTACGTCATGAGATAGCCGACGAGGTAACTTGTTGTCCTGATATATCGATTATGGTTCCTTTAAAGATGAAAAATAAGCCTTTTTGGGAATTTTACATCGACCCTGACAATAATATTTTTTATGATATCTATAATAATGAAAACCTTTTTAAAGCTTATGTTGACACTTGTAAATATTTTGGCATACCTGCATGGTGCTGGTATATGAGTCCGGATATAAATCAGGAAGAAGTAAGTTATAAACATAGAATAGTGGAAAAGAAACTTGATCGGATAACAGTAGAGACAACAATGACTACACCTGAAGGCGACCTTTGGTCGCTGACAGTATATACCAGAGATAATCCTCCTTTCCCGGTGAGGAAATATATTAAAGATTTTAAAAGAGATTTTAAATTCATAAAATATTTTTATCCTGAATTAAAAGATATTGATTATTCTCCTGTTTTAAAGGAAAGAGAATATGTAGGAGACCAGGGTGTCATTGCCATTGGAGTACTGCCGCCAAGTCTTGTGCAGCTTGATGGTATAATTGATGGTGGTCTGGGTATAATAGGTATGCTTTATTATGATTATCCGGAACTTATTTCAAAATATAAAGATATGCACGAAGAATGGTCAGCTGAATATTTGGAAAAAATTATCGAAGCCCATTGTTGTGATGAGATCCTCACGGGCGGTTCAGGTTTAATGACCTGGCAGTCCCCAAAGATTACCAGGGATCTTTCTCTTGATGGATTAAAGAAAATAACTAATCTTTGTAAAAGAAGCAATTTGATTAGTCACGTGCATTGCTGTGGTTTTGAAAAAGAGCTTGTCAATATGTGTGCCGAAGAGACAGACCTTGATGTAATAGAACCTTTGGAGACTTTGCCTCAGGGAGATTGCGACCTTAAAGAAATCAAGAAATTATATGGGGAAAAATTAGTGTTAAAAGGAAATATATCTACTTCATCAGTAATGCTGTCAGATGCCAAGACTGTCGAGATTGCTGCCAAAAAATGCCTTGAAGATGCAGCTTATGATGGAGGATATATATTGTCTACAGGAGACCAGTGTGGAAGAGATACACCACATGAAAATATTTTTAAACTTGTGGAAGTTTGCAAAAATTATAAATATTGATTTAAAAAGCTAAAATAAATTTAGAATTTATATTCAAGAGAATTTTAAATAAAACATAAAATTTATTATTTTATAGTTCCAGATACAACATTTATTTGATAGGAGGTGATTACCAGATCTGTATAAAATTTTTTATAAAAAAGCACTTTAAAAAAGGGGGAAAGGTAGAGACAATGAAAAGTAGAATCACAATAGTATTAGCATTAATGCTAGTACTAGCAATTATTGTAAGTCTGTCTTTTATAGGTTGTAAAACTACTACAACAGAAACCACTTCAGCAGAAACGACAGCTGCTGAAACAACTGTAGCAGAAACGACAGCCGCAGAAACGACAGCTGCTGAACC
>JAMCVO010000611.1 GCA_023475715.1 Actinomycetota bacterium | reverse complement strand
GAAGATGTTATTGATTTAAGAAAATATGATAATAATGAAAGAATTAAAGAAATCAATAAAATTCAGATCAATAATAAATTAATAATCATGAATGATGCTTTAATAATACCTTTAATAAAAGATATCGATATAGTCATTGATGCAACAGGGAAAGTAGATTTAGGAGCCGGTTTATCTTTTAGCTCAATAATAAACAAAAAACATGTAGTGACTTTAAATGTTGAATGCGACGTGGTAATCGGACCTATTTTGAGAAAACTGGCAATGAATAATAATCTTGTATATACGGTTTCGGCAGGAGATGAGCCTGCAGTCATAAAAGAATTATATGATTTTGCAGTTACCTGCAATTTAGAGGTAGTCTCGGCAGGAAAGGGTAAAAATAACCCGCTTGATAAATACTCGAATCCCGAATCTCTTAGGGAATTTGCAAATTTAAAAGACTGCGATCCCTGTAAAATGACTTCGTTTGTTGATGGTACAAAATCTATGATCGAAATGGCTTGTGTGTCAAATTCCACCGGATTAATTCCTGATGTCAGAGGAATGCACGGAATAAAAGCAGATATAAAGGATTTGGATAGATTATTAATACCGAAAAAGGATGGGGGAATATTATCAAAAACCGGAGTCGTTGAATATGTTATTGGAGATTTGGCACCAGGCGTTTTTTTAATATATAAAACTGATTCTGAAATAGTAAGAAGGGATTTAGAGTATTTAAAAAATGGCAGCGGCCCTTATTATCTATTGTATAAACCGTATCATCTTGCAAGTATTGAAACGCCGATTTCAATTGCCGAGGCATATTTATATAGTGAATCAACTATTGAACCGGTTTATGGGCTTGTATCTGAGGTAATGACTTTTGCTAAGAAGGATTTGGGACCAGGCGATAAACTCGATGGTATAGGTGGCTTTACATGTTATGGGTTAATAGAGTTGCATGATATCCTGAAAAAGGAAGGATTTTTACCGATAGGGCTTAGTGAAGGTTGTATAGTTAATAGGAAAATTTCTAAAGATGAGCCTATAAAATATGAAGATGTTGAATTTAAGGAAAATTCTTTTTTGTGGAGTTTAAGAAAAATACAGGATATTCAAATGGGATGAAGATCACAGATTCGGTTCCAAAATAAATTAGTAAATTGTATTATTATATTTTTTTAAAAAGGTTTTTTAATAAAGAAGGATCTTTATTTTCTATGAGGATGGTATGTAATGTCTGTAAAAGAGAGAGTTTAATAAGTAAATCCTTGTTCTTATCTTTAATCCATTTAAACCCAAGTTTAAGAGTATTAAATCCTTCTGCAACCTCTCCTTCTTTTAACATTAGGTTATAGGCTTCATCAGCCTTGAATCCTTTTCCGATTAATTCACCAAAACGCCTGTTTCTTCCCGATTGAGAAGTTACGTAAAGATCGCCTATCCCTGCAAAATCAAAAACGGTCTTTTCACTTGCACCAAAAACAGCAGATATTTCAGCCATTTCTTTAATTGCCTGTGAAAAAATCCATGAGGAAAAATTATGATAAGAATTTTTATTATCATTTATATATAAACCATCAATTATTCCTATTGAAGCAGAGTAGATGTTTTTTAAAGCTGAAGAAATCTCTACTCCTTTAAAATCACTGATAGTAAAAACTTCATAATAATCAGTGGAAAATGAGGTTGCCAAGTTCCTAAGGCACTCATTGTTAGTGCCATAAATACTGACGGTAGGAATAAAATTTGCAAGTTCGACAGCTTTAACAGGACCGCCAATAGAGCACCATTTAAAAATAATATTTTTAAATTTATCTTTGAATAAGGCTTCGGCTACTTCACTTATTCTGTAAATTTTATTTTTATATTCGATAAATCCTTTTGTAAGTGCCAGAAAAGTACATTCTTTTTTTATATTTTCTAAAATTTTTTTGAATATTTCTATAAATCCTTCACTGGTTACACCTATGAAGATAATTTCGGAATCCATAAGGGCTTTATCAATTTCAGTCCAATAAAAAAGCTTAACATTTTTATTTATTGGTTTTTTAAGTTTAGGATTAATGCCTGCTTTAGAACTTGAAATTATTTCATCATCAAGCCATGTCCCGCAAAGAGATACATCAAAATTATTATCTGACAAAGGGTATGTAACAGCACTACCCATGTAACCTGCCCCGATAACAGTGATTTTTTTCATTTTATTTTTCTGCAAGATTGTCTTTCAATAATTTTTGCTTCCAGAACAATTTGCTTTTTAGGTAATTTATTTTTTCTGATACTGTCAATTAAAATTTTAGCAGCAATATAACCCATGTCGTATTTCTTTTGTGCAACTGTAGTTAAGGGTGGTGTAAGCAAAGCAGAAGTGTAAATATCATCTATGCTTATTATAGATATATCATCAGGGATACTGATATTATTTTCTCTGCAATATTGGTAAGCTCCAAAAGCCATAAAATCACACATTGAAAACAATGCTGTAAATTTATTTCCCCTATTGAAAAGAGCTTTTGTAGTTATATAACCGCTTTCTATGCTTTCCTCACCTTCGATGATCAAATCTTCATTAAATTCTATGTTGGAATTCATAAGTGCACTTTTGTAACCTTTTAACCTGTCCTGGAATATTTTTATTTTTTGAGGTGAAGATATTACGCCTATTTTAGTATGACCAAGATTGATGAGATAATTTGTTGCATCATATGCAGCTTTCTGATTATCTGTTATTACATAAGAAGAGTTAAGTTCG
>JAMCVO010000529.1 GCA_023475715.1 Actinomycetota bacterium | reverse complement strand
TAAGTAAAAATAATTATTCCAGAAGGATTTTAATTGGTGCAAACTTATTTTCCTTTAGTTTCAATTATAACAGTAAATTATAACGGCAGATTTTTTTTGAAAAAATTGTTTGATTCATTGATCAGCCTCAACTATCCAAGAGATAAATTCCAGGTGATAATGGTTGATAATGCCTCTGAAGATAACTCGGTGGAATTCACTCGTATTAATTATCCGTTTGTTGAAATTCTGTCTTTAGAAAAAAATCTTGGTTTTGCAGGCGGCAATAATGCCGGTGTAAAAATTGCAAGAGGTGATTATGTTGCTTTTATAAATAATGACTGCGAGGTTGAGCGTGAGTGGCTGACCAGTATGGTGACGTTTTTAATAGAAAAAGAAAAGGAAGGCATTAAAGCCGGAGGAGTGGGCTCTAAAGTATATTTTTACTTTAAATACCTGCCTCTTACAATAGTTCTGGAAGATCAAAGAATGCAAAAGAATAAAGCTGTTGAAGAAGACGGATATTCCGGGGTTATAAGGAGATTAAGAATTAAAGAAAGCCGGAATTATCAGAATATTGTAAGTAAATCTGATGATGAAAGCGGCTATCATAATTTGCTTAACTTTGCAAACAGAAGCTTTAAGTATCTAGAGGGTTTTTTTGATATTCAAAAAGAGTCAAATAAAGAAATTATAAGGAAAATAAGAAAAGAGGCTGTAATTGCTGTTCCGGTAATTGATACTGGTAATAATATTAATCTGGAGATGGATATTTCATTTCTGGAGCCGGACATCAATCTTAAAATTATGTGTGAGGGTGAAGAGATTTTTAATTTTCCCGGAATGGAAAAGCGAGATTTAATATTTAAAACACTGGATTTTATAATACCTGAAAAAAAGTTCACTTATGCAAGGAATATGATTAACAGCTGCGGAAGCATGATAAACAAATCTTTTTATGCAAGAGAAATAAATTATGAATCTTTTGAAGAAAATATTTCGGATAAAACTTATGAGGTTTTTGCTGTTCCTGGTTCAAGTTTTATGGTAAAAAAAGACGTAATAGTTGAAACGAAGCTGTTTGATACAAAGTTTTTTACTTATTACGAAGATATAGATTTTTTTTGGAGGGCGAGACTTAAGGGATGGAAGTTTTTTACGGAACCCAAATCTGTTGCAAGACATTTTCATTGCGGATCAGGCCAGGAATGGTCATACAGCTTTACTTACCATGTTTTAAGAAACAGGCTTCTGATGATATATAAATGCGGCTGGTTTCTCAGCTTTTTAAAAAACTATTTAAGTTTCTGTGCAGCAGCGTTTATAAATTTTGTTTATCTTATCGTCAGTAAGCTAAGGGGGAAATCAACCGATAGGATAGATATACCTATAAGGATCAGGATATTTTTTGAATTTTTTATATTGATGATCTATCGCCTCGGGCAAAGGATAAAAATAAGAACTGAAGCAGTGATATCCGATGAGGAAATCAAAGTGTGGTTGAAAGATTTTTAATGAGATGACTGACAGGTTTATTAAAGATGGTGTGAATCAAAAGGTAAAAGCTGTGCTTAAAATTGGAATTTATGACAGATACTTAAACACACTTGGTGGCGGGGAAAGATACAGCTGCAAAATGGCTGAAATTCTTTCAAAGGAATTATCCTGCACGGTTGATTTGATTACGGATATTTACAGCAATATCGATGACGTTTCAAAGCGGCTTAATCTTGACTTAAGTAAGGTTAATCTGAAATTATTCCCTTTTATATCTGAAGATTATGCATCAAAAATTACAGGCAGCTATGATATTTTTATTAATACCACTTATTTAAGTTCACTTCCAGCAAGTGCTAAATATAATATTTACTTGTGTTATTTCCCTACACCATTTAATTCTGATTTTAAATTTCTGCATAAATTTCTTTTGTTGTTTTTCAGACTGCCTGCTATCTGGCTTTTTAAAATAGCAAGTAAAATGATTGAAACATCCAATGTCTTTGATGTTAAGGAAGGTATATATGATGTAAAAAGATTTATGCTGAAGCGCGGCAGCTGGAGTTCAGGCAGAGTTCTTTTAAAAATAAAAGATTTCAGTTTAAAAAATATTCATTTCGGAAAAATAAACTTAGGTTTTAAGAATCCTTCTTCTTCCAAAATTTCGGATATGAATGTAACAGTTAAAGTATTTTCAACTGTGCAGAAAAATCTTTATATTAATGATGAAGTAAATAATATGGAAATTGAAAATTACGGGGATTTATTTTTTGAAAAAAAATTCCAACTCAAAAGTGAAGAAAGGGTTAATCTGGAGATTCCTCTGAATGCCGAAAAAGGGAACTTTGTTTTAATAACTTCCGATACTTTTGTTCCGTCTCAGATTAATGAAGATATCCTGGATTCAAGAGTACTCGGAGTTGTACTTTATGATAATAACAGAACAAGCTTGTTTGAAAAAATTATTCTCAAAGTTCTGGGATTCATACCTCTTTTTTTAGTTACTTATCCGTCAAAACTTAAATTCCTTGACACTTATAATGAGATATTATCAATATCTGATTATTCTCATTTTTGGATTAAAAAACTATGGGACAGCGAAAGTACGATATTATTTCCTCCTGTGGATACCGAAAGTTTCTACAGCAGGCGTAAGGAAAAAATCATTTTAAGTGTAGGAAGATTTTTCCCTGAGCATCACAATAAAAAACAGCTTGAACTTGCACAGGTTTTTATTGAACTTTGCAGCCATTGCTTCAACAGTAGT
>JAMCVO010000759.1 GCA_023475715.1 Actinomycetota bacterium | reverse complement strand
TCTGCCGGTAGATGCAGTAAGGAAAATGGATGTTGATTTTATCATAGCAGTTGCCTTAAACAATATAGACAGGAAAGAACCTCCGACAGCAAAAACATCAATTATTAATATAATAGATCTAACTCTTGCCATGATGGAAAGAGAGATTGAAACCGGTTATTTTTCGAGGGCAGATGTGATCATAGCACCAAAAACAGGTGATTTCGGAATCTTTGAATTTGGGAAGGCATCGGAGATTATTAATACAGGAAGAATATCGGCTCTGGAAAAGATTGGGGAAATAAAGAAAAAAGTTTCCTGACGCCACGCTTTTGATCACCTGATAAACAAATTCAATAAAAAGATTTGCTGTAATATTTGAATTTGCAGATTAGAATCTTTTCAGTTTCCAAACTCCAGTGAAAAATCTACCGCTTTTGCAGAATTTGTTATTGCCCCCGAGGAGATGAGATCCACACCTGTCTTGCAGATTTCCTCCAGTGTGTCAAGGCGGACATTTCCTGAAGCTTCAATTTTACATCTGTCACCCAGTTTTTCTCTTATCATTTTTACCGATTCCGCCATCTCGTTAAAGCCCATATTGTCAAGCATTATTATATCGGCCTTGCTTTCTATGGCCTCAATCAGTTCATTTCTGTTTTTTATCTCTACTTCGATCTTCAAAGTGTGAGGTATTTTATTTCTAAGCAAATTAATTGCTTTGCTGACTCCTCCAGCGGCAGCAAGATGATTGTCTTTTATCAATATTCCGTCGAAAAGACCGAACCTGTGATTGCTGCCCCCGCCGCACCTTACCGCATATTTTTCAAGTATCCTGAGATTCGGGAGAGTTTTTCTTGTCTCGGTAATTTTTATGCCATATTTTGAGGCTATTTCGGTGAATTTTCCGGTTATGGTCGCAATTCCGGAAAGGTGTTGAATAAAATTCAGGCTGACTCTTTCAGACTTTAAAATTGAGAGTGTTCTGCCTGTTATTTCACAAATCTTGTCTCCGGCATTAAGGTAATCCCCGTCATTTTTTAGTATGTTGAATTTAACTTCGCAGTCTATTTCTTCAAAAACAAATTTTGCCACATCAATTCCGCAGAGAACTGCACCTCCTTTTTCCTTGCATATGATATAACCTTCGGTGAAATCATCCTGGCCGAAAATATACTTTGATGTTATATCGCCGTAAGCACCAAGATCCTCTTTTATGGCGTTTTTTATGATATTCTCAATTTCAAGTCTGTTTATTTTATTTAAATTTTTATTATTCATATGTTTGTTTTCCTGACTTTTTTCATAAAATCCGGTTTTATAAAACATTTTCATATTAATAAATCATGCAAATATTTTCAAATCAGCAAACATCAATAAAAATTCCTTCATCACCATTGTCATTTCTTTAACGACTATATCTCTTGGAGCAAGTTCTGCCAGCGGGTGTTTTCCAAGCATGAATCTTTTGCCGTCAATATCTCTAATAAATTAAACATATGATATTAAAATAATATTAAAAATAACAGTAAAAATTAAATTATAATCTTAATTAAAACTTCATTAGATATTATAATATCTAATATTTAGTTCTAATTGTGTTTAATATTCCCAGTCAACCTGTACAAATTACCCCTTTTTGAAGTATTTAACATTCTCCAGATTTTCAAAATCTGAATCTTGTGTCCATACTATCGCATCGTTAGTTTTAGCTGTAGCACATATAAGACTATTAGCCATCGGTAATTTAAAATCAACACTCAGCCTGGTTGTTCCAAATTTCACTACCCGGGGCAGCCAATTATAGCATTCAATTCTTTTTATTCCGTTTTATTATAAGAAATTGATTAAGAATTATCTGAAAATTTGTCTTTATTAATGGCTGAGCGCAGGCAACTTTTATTTTAACCTCTCTTCACATCTGCCTTTACTTTTATTATATTTATACATGCTATAAAATTATTTTTTATATAATAAGTCATACTATATAAGGGGGGTATTGTAAACTATAAAAATAAATCAACGAAATTCAGATTATTTTACAATCGGTTAACCGGTTCTACAATTGAACACAACTTAACCAGTTATAATAATATATTAAATAAAATAAGACAGCTCGACCATCCATTCAGCACGGCATTGTATTGGACTTGCCTTTTATGGAGCGGCGGTTGCTTATGACCTGCTCGGGACTGATGCGCCGTGGGAGCAAATCAAGCAATGCGCCGCCGAAGAGTGCGGACGCATGGAAGCCGCCATGTGTGCCATTGCCGTGGAGAACGAGCCAAACCCAGCTAAAATCGACTGGAAATGCTGACTATGCTCCACCAGGGGTCGGGACAATTTATGTGAAAATGATCAGGGAGGTGATATCATTATGCTTCCATATTCACCTTCACGCCAGACTTGAATTCCACTGTGAACCTATTCTCATAGATGGTGGCCTTCTCAATCAGACACCGGACAGCTGCTCGTCATATCTCGGTAAAAGATTTGGACCGCTTATGTGAATTCACTCATATCGGCTAGGCTAATTTATGCCTATATGCCAGCATCGCGAAAAAATACGCAACGACAAGTATACCCAAGCACCATGCAAGAGCGATCCATATATCATTACCCACCGGCTGACCTGACATCAGCGCACGGATAGCTTCCACTATCGAGGTCACCGGCTGGTTTTCGGCAAAGACCCTAACGACTGTCGGCATCGATTCGGTCGGCACAAACGCCGAGCTGATAAACGGCAGGAAGATAAGCGGATA
>JAMCVO010000554.1 GCA_023475715.1 Actinomycetota bacterium | reverse complement strand
TCCGTTAGCCCCTGGAGTGACACAAAAATTTTATCTATTGAATCTATTCCACCACTTTTTTCAATCTGCTCTATAGCATATTTCCCTCCAAGTACAGCGGCACCATAATTATCAACACCCATGAAAGGAAATCCAGTTACTGGTATGTCAACAGCAATAATAAATACACCTGCGTCTCTTGCTTTTCTACCAATTATTTCATTTACATTTCCATCTATTTGAAATTCTATAAATACCTCAGGTTTTGCTGCGATTGCCAAATCTGCAACTTTAATTGCAGTTGCAGAATCCCAATTATTGTCATATAACATAAGATCTTCTTCTGCACCGCCAGCTGCTAACCAGTTTCTCAATATGGGCTCTCTAACTTGTGAACTAAAATCTATGCCTTCTATAATGTTAGCAAAAGCTATCTTATGTCCTTTTGCAGGGGTGCCTTCATATTTACCAGCGTCTGCCATCTTCCTTAAGTTCTCATAAGTATATAGGCTTCCTGCTGTTGTGGTCTCTGTAGGCGCTGCCGTGGTTTCTGATGCCGTGGTTACGGCAGCTGTGGTAGTGGATGCTACAGCAGCAGTTGTTTCTGTTGCCGTAGAAGTTTTACATCCTGGAAGTATTGCTAATGTTAAAACCAATGATAGAACAATAAATAGCAAAAATATTAATTTAGATCTGTTCATACTTTCCTCCTGTTTTATGTTCGATGCAAGCTAACAGTTATTGTTTTTGCTAATCGACTAGCCAGAAAAAATATTTATTTCACCTCCTACCATGATAATGCTGTTAATGTTATGACAAAATATATTGATATTTACATAAAACTCTTGCTTCTAATATTATGATTATCAGGCCGCCATGGAACAGAAAAATCTTAAACCAGTAATTAATATAATTACTTTGCAGGTTTGCCTTTAAAGAAAAGTTATTGCTCTTTTAAGATCTTAAAAAACCATTTACCTTAAATTAAGTTTAAAAGACGTTTTGCAAGCTTTACACCATCTGGTGCAGTTGCACCATAACCGTCTGCTCCAATAGAATCTGCAAATTCCTGATTTATCGGACTGCCTCCAATAATTACCTTTACCTTATCTCTCAAACCTTCTTTCTTAAGACCTTCTATTACATTTTTCTGTTCCATGGCGGTAGTTGTAAGAAGTGCGCTCATTGCAAGGATATCAGGATTATTTGCCTTAACTGCTTTCAGGAATTCTTCAAATTTCACATTAATACCAAGATCGATTACCTCAAAACCTGCTGCATAAAGAAGTGTTGCTACCATACCTTTGCCAATTGAATGTATATCACCAAATACTGTCCCTATAACCACTTTCCCTATTGACTTGGAGCTCTTACCCTGTCTGTTAATCTCTTCGGTTATAATCGGAAAAGCTTTTTTTAGCGCTTCAGCAGCACAAACAAGATCAGGTAAAAACAGGTCTCCCTTCCCGAATGCATCTCCGACTTCCCTGATAGACTCTGTTAATGCTTTTGCTGCTTCTAATGGATCTAAGCCTGATGCAATTGCTTCTCTGGCTGTTTTTTCTGCATTATCAACATCAAAATCAAGTACAATTTTTTTTAGATTTTCTATTATATTTTCTGGCACCTTCGCTCCTTTTAAAATCATTTAAAAATATTTAAATTAACCCTTTATTCTTATAATATTTTTCTGCTTCCTTTAATATTTTGGTTATTTCTTCATCTTGTTCAGGTGTCAATTTGGAAGGTTTATGAGTTGCAATTATCTGTTCCATTCTTTCTTTAGCTTTTTCTATGACAGTTTTTCTTCCAGACTCGACCCATTCCTTATATGAAAGTTTATCAAAAACTTTTGTTTGATAATCCTCATCTTTCCAAAACAGCCTGGTTTGTTTAGTATTTAAAAATGTACCAGGATTAACTCCAACTTCCAAAATTGTATCCAATCCTATAGTGTTATTATTAATGTCAAAGCTCTGAATTATTCTTCCAACAGTATTTGCAATATCGTCATCAATTACAGCTAAGACCGGACTGTATGCAAGTTCTGCAGTCAGACCTCCATGCAGAACAATCATATTTGCACCTGATAAAGCTGAACAAACAGCAAGAGGCATTTTTTCAGCTCCAAGCTGATAATCTATGAACTTTGAATTTGAAAAGGCTGAACCGGTATTATTTACAGGTATTTTGTATAAATCATGCCATATTTGATTATATGCCATTTGATGGAGCGCAATTGCAGCTGTACCAAAATTTAAATCTCCGGTATTCATATTCATTGAAGATACAAAATTATTGGCAATAACTCCGGTGCCCGGTCTGATACATTGAATTAACACTATAATTGCTAATAATTCAGCATTATGACTTGCAGAAGCTCCTGCAATTGTAATAGGATGTGAACCGCCCATCAAAGATCCGGATGCAATGTACATCGGAAACCCTTCATTTAAATAATGAAAGGCAGCATTTATCGCATCTTCCGGCAGCGATAAGGGCGCTGCTCCTTCACAAATTCCAAAAAGTTGTGTGTTGCAGGCAAGTGCCATCTTGGTTTCCCAGATAAAACTGTCTGTAGGTTGTGCTCCTCTTAAGGGTTTTGAAGTAAATCTTAACCTTTGTGCACAACTGACAGGGCAGGACATTACCGGGGGAACACCTTCGATTTCAAAATATGGTGTATAAGATGGAAAAATATTAACACTATAGGATTGGATACAATTTTGGAAGTTGGAGTTAATCCTGGTACATTTTTAAATACTAAAC
>JAMCVO010000289.1 GCA_023475715.1 Actinomycetota bacterium | reverse complement strand
GATTTGCATTTGATATAGATTTTAATGCATATGAAATAAAATATATATTGTCTTATTCAAATATTTTTAATATATTAACAGGGTAAAAAATTTAAAATAATTCAAAATTTTGGTACTGTGTTTTATAAAATACATTTATTATTTAATTTATTCTAACAGGCAGAATGTAATGGTTTCAAACTTTTTAAAAGTAGATAAAGTAAAAAACATTCCTGAAGCTTCTGAAATATGCGGGAATTATTTTGAAATTCCCGAACAGATAATTAAATCTGTGGAGAGCATAGTAAAAGATGTCAAGCAAAATGGTGAGGAAGCTGCTTTAAGATACACTAAATCTTTTGATAAAGTGCCGTTTAAAAATCTGAAGGATTTAAAACTTTCACCTGATGAAATAAATGAAGGCTATGAAAGTATCAGGATAAAAAGTCCCGAGCTTGTAAAAGCCATAGAGAAAAGCTATTCGAATATAAAACTTTTTCATGAGCAGCAGCTTTCTCATGAACCAAAAACCTGGTTTATCGAGCCGGAATCAGGGAGGAGATTGGGCCAGATATCTTCAGTGCTGGAAAGAGTTTGTGTATATATTCCAGGTGGAAGATATGCCTATCCGTCTACTGTATTAATGACAGTTATTCCTGCTCAGGTTGCCGGAGTGAAGGAAATTGCAGTCTGCACCCCTCCCCAGGAGGATGGAAGTTTAAATAATTTACTTTTGTATTTGTTTAAATTCTTAAATATTAAAGAGGTATATAAAATTGGCGGAGCACAGGCAATTGCTCTTATGGCATTCGGGGGCAAAACCATAAGAAAAGTTTCAAAAATTGTAGGTCCGGGAAACATTTATGTTACTGCTGCAAAAAAAATGGTTTACGGTTCTGTAGGAATTGACAGTCTGGCAGGTCCCAGCGAGATAGTCATAATTGCAGATAAATCTTCAAATCCGTTCTACATTGCTGCTGATCTTATTTCGCAGGCAGAGCATGACCCGGATGCTAAAAGTATTTTGCTGACAAATGATATTGATATTGCAGATGAAACAATATTAAAGATATATGAAGAAATAGAGTTTTTGAAAAGTGAGTATAAGACAAGGATAAATACGGAAGTGATTATGCAATCGCTGAAAGATAACTGCAGGATAATTTATAATGAAGACATTGATTTGATAGTTAGAATATCAAATGAAATTGCCCCTGAACATCTGGAAATTATGACTGAAAATCCATTGGATACGCTGAAGCAGATAAAAAACGGTGGATCAATTTTTATTGGCAGTTACACTCCTGTTGCTGTCGGGGATTATATAGGCGGGACAAATCATGTTATTCCGACAAATGGGACTGCGGTGTTTTCATCACCTTTAGGGGTTTATGATTTCTTTAAAAAGAGCGGTGTGACTTATTATGATTTTGAAGCATTAAACAGGGAAAGAAAATTTATTGAGGACATTGCTGATACTGAAAATCTTCTGGCTCACAAGAATTCAGTAAAGGTGAGGTTTAAAGCTTCAGATTGAAAAAAAATTTAAACAGGTAGTATTTTAACAATAGACAAAAGTTGCTTTTTTTTAATTAATAATAAAATTTTCAGATAAAAAATTGATATTATGACAAGCATAAAGATAAAGCCATGGATTTCAAGTTTACCGGAATATATACCCGGCGGAACTGTTGAAGAAGTAAAAGAGAAGTACGGGTTAAAAGAAGTCTATAAGCTGGCTTCAAATGAAAACATATACGGCCCATCACCAAAAGTAATCGAATATTTTAAAAAGGGCTTTCCGGATATAAAATATTATCCCGACAGTTACTGCAGACAACTGAGAAAAAAATTATGCAGAAAATTATCGGTGAGCGGTGATTCGATAATTTTTGGAAATGGTACAGACCAGATAATTGAGATGATATGTGATGCGATACTTTGCAGAAGCAGCAATGTTATAATTCCTGATCCTACTTTTTTAACCTATGAAAAATCTGCGTTAAAAAATGAATCCGAAGTTATAAAAATTCCACTCAATAATTACCGTCAGGATATCAGATCAATAATAAAAAGCATAAATAAAAATACTGCCGTTATTTTTTTAACCAGTCCGCATAACCCCACAGGAACAATAATAACAAAGGAAGAAATTGAATATGCTCTGGATAATATCAGGAAAGATATTCTGGTGGTCCTGGATGAGGCATACGTGGAGTTTGTACCTGAAAAATATAAAATTGATTCATTAAAATATATAAAACAATATGATAATCTGCTTGTTCTGAGAACATTTTCTAAAATTTACGGGATAGCAGGGCTGAGGATCGGATATGGCATAGGAAACAGCGAAGTGATTTCAAACATTACAAAACTCATGCAGCCTTTTGTTGTCAATTCAATAGCTCAAATTGCGGCAATGTTATCGCTGGAAGATGAAGATAATATTAATAGAAATGTAAAGACAATAATAAGTGAACGCGAAATATTTTCTAAAAGACTCAAGCAGGAAAGAATTCCGTTTATAGAATCGTATGCAAATTTTGTTTTAATTAAGGCCGGCAGCAGAAGCGTCGAGATAGTTGAAGAACTGATGAAGAAAGGTTTCATGGTCAGAGGAGGTGAGTTTTTAGGTTTTCCTGGATGTATAAGAATTTCAATATCACTGCCGGAAGTAAATAAAATGTTTACTGAATTGTTTATTAATTTATACAGAGCATATAGCTCCTGAATTATAGACTAATAAAAAATTTAGAAAACATTGCAGGC
>JAMCVO010000631.1 GCA_023475715.1 Actinomycetota bacterium | reverse complement strand
AATTGTTGAGGTTTTGCTTGATGAGGGCGAGCCAATAAATAATGTACCAAAGAGTTTGGAAAGCGACGGCAATAAGATTTTAAAAATAGAAAAATATGATGACTTTTATAAAGTAACGGTACAAAAAGGAAATTAACCAAAGGAGGAATAATGAATTATATCAAAGGATTAAAATGCCGTGAGTGCGGACGGCCGTATACCAGGCAGCTTTCAGTCAAAGGCAGATATGGCACCAAGACAAATCACGAGGTAGGCAAATGAAAATAAAAGTTAACAACAAAATACAGGAACTGGAAAAGGAAATCAGCATCGCAGATTTATTGGCAAAAAACAAAGTTGAAATGCCGGACATGGTTTCTGTGCAGCTCAATGGCGAGTTTGTTAAAAAAGAAAATTTTCAAAATACAGTTGTTAAAGAAAATGATGAAATTAATTTTCTTTACTTCATGGGAGGCGGCGGGTTATAATGACAGGTTTTTCAACCAGAGCAATCCATTTTAAAGCATTAAAAAAAGATCCCTTTGGCACATTGAATTTTCCTGTATATGATAGTGTGGCCTTTGAGTTTGATACCGCCGAGGAGCTTGCCCTGGCCTTTGAAGGTAAAAAACCATCTCATATATATTCAAGAATTACCAATCCGACTGTTGAGAATTTTGAACAAAAAATTAAATCTGTTACAGGCGCAAGTTCGGTTGCTGCCTTGTCTTCGGGAATGGCAGCCATTGCAAATTTGGTCATTGCCGTTATGCAAAATGGAGAAAATATTGTTACAACAAAACATCTTTTTGGCAATACTTATTCACTTCTTGAAAAGACACTAAAACCCTGGGGCCTGGAAACAAAATATGCCGATCTTACCGATACCGGCTCGGTTAAAAGATTAATTGATGAAAAAACCCGTGCAATAATATTTGAAACCATTACAAATCCTCAGCTTGAGGTAGCAGATATTGCCACTATTTCCCAGGTTGCCGGAGAAAAAAAGATCTTATTAGTTGCAGATTCAACCATTACTCCACTTGGTTTTGCCGATCTTAAAAAATTAGGGGTAAACATTGAGGTTTTATCCAGTACCAAATATCTCTCGGGCGGCGCAACTTCAGTTGGGGGGCTGATAATTGACTATGGAAATTATGACTGGACAAGTAACCCGAAACTGAAAGATGATGCGAAAAAATATGGAGAATATACTTTAATTACTAAACTAAAAAGGGAAACTTATCGCAATCTGGGGGCCTGTCTTTCTCCTCATAATGCGTACCTGCAATCTCTTGGGCTTGAAACTTTTATGCTAAGAGCTCAAAAATCCTGTGCCAGTTCTCTTTTAATTGCCAGATATTTAGAAAAAAACCCAAAGGTAAAACGGGTAGATTATCCAGGGCTAGAAAGTTCAAAATATTATCAAATAGCTGCCATGCAATTTGGGAAGTTAACAGGAGCATTGCTGACCTTTGATTTGGATTCTAGAAAAAAATGTTTTGCTTTTATGAACAGTCTTGAAATTATTCGCAGAGCGACAAATCTTAACGATAATAAGACGCTGATTTTACATCCTGCCTCCACTATATTTTGTGAGTATGGCCCTGAGCTTAAAGCAGAAATGGGAGTGAGGGAAACAATGATTAGGCTTGCTGTGGGCATAGAAGACGCAGATGATTTAATTGAAGATATTAATTTGGGGTTGGAGGCAATTTAATGGATTTTACGGAAGAACAGATAGAACGCTATAGCCGCCATATAATTTTGAAGGATATCGGAGGAGTTGGGCAGGGTAAAATACTAAAGAGTAAGGTTCTTATTGTCGGAGCCGGCGGGCTCGGTGCTCCGGCTGCACTTTATTTAGCCGCAGCAGGGGTTGGAACTCTCGGGATTATCGATGGCGATAATGTGGATTTAACAAATCTTCAGCGGCAGGTAATTCATTTTACCAGGGATATTGGAAAGCCAAAGGTAGAATCAGCTCGTGAAAAGATAAATCAATTAAATCCCGAGGTAAAAGTTATAGCCTATCAGGATATTTTAACTTCAGAAAATGCTTTGGAGATCATTAAGGAATATGATTTCATATTGGATGGAACCGATAATTTTACTGCAAAATTCTTAATAAATGATGCATGCGTAATGGCGGGGATCCCATACTCTCATGGAGGAATATTAAGATTTGATGGTCAAACCATGACCTATGTTCCGGGAAGTGCATGCTATCGCTGCGTATTTGAAAATCCACCGCCAAAAAATGCAGTGCCCACATGTTCTCAGGCCGGAGTTTTAGGTGCGGTTGCAGGAATGCTTGGAACTATACAAGCTGCCGAAACAATAAAATATATCATTGGTAAAGGCAATTTATTAACCAATCGTCTTTTTATCTTTAATGCATTAGATATGGAATTTAGGACGGTCAAGCTAAAAAGAAATCCCAAATGTCCTGTTTGCGGGGACAATCCAACCATTACTGAATTACAGGATTATGAGCAACCGGTTTGTGATTTGAAAAACAAATAAATATTTGAAAAATGATACGCATTACTTTAGAAATTGTAAAAAAAATATTTGAGCAGGGCAAAGCTGAAGCTCCGTTTGAGGCTTGTGGTTATTTGACAGGAAAAAATGATCGGGTGAAAAAATATTATCCCATGACTAATGTTGATAAAAGTGAGGATCACTTTTCGCTTGACCCCAAAGAACAGTTTGAAGTATTGAAAGAAGTCAGAAAAGAGGGATTTGAAATTCTTGCCGGGCTTACAGGA
>JAMCVO010000440.1 GCA_023475715.1 Actinomycetota bacterium | reverse complement strand
AGGTTCCGCAAATCTTAACCCTGCCACCCTTATAGATTATGGCTGATAGCATCGTTTCAATATTATAGTAGCCCTGAGGGATAGACTGGCCAGAAATAGCACAGGTTGCTGAATCTGCCATTAGAAAAATTCTTACTTCAGACTGTGGAAAGTCTTTTTGGAGCTGCATTGCAGTTCTTAAGGCATTGTATGCTTTTTCCGAGCCATAGGGAGCATCATTTATTATTATTAATACCTTCATAATTTCCTTTCTTTGATCTGTTATATGAGACTTGAGATATTATTTATAAGAATATCTACGGCAACATCAATTTCATCTGCCGTAGTCATCCTGCCGGTAGAAAAACGAATAGTTCCTTTTGCCCATTCGTATGGTACATTTAATGATTTTAATACACCGGACACTTCAGATTTACCTGAATGGCATGCTGCACCCGAAGAAACTGCAAGGATGTTATTAATTTTATTAATTAGTTGGTTTGCTTCGATATTTTTAAAACTCAAGCTTAGTGTATTTGGCAGACAATTTTCAAATTGGCTGTTTAATTTGAAGTCGTTTATTTTTTTCTTCAGTCCATTATATAATCTATCTCTCATAGCCCTCATATTATCTGCATTTTTGTCTAAGTCCCTGCCTGCAATTTCACAAGCCTTGCCTAAACCTACTATTTCAAGTACATTTTCTGTTCCGGCTCTTGCATTATTTTCCTGTCCTGCTCCATGAATTAATTTTGTTAGTTTAATACCTTGCTGAATATAAAGTGCTCCCACTCCTTTTGGTGCGTAAATCTTATGACCTGCAATAGATAGCATGTTAACACCGAGATTTTCCACTTTTATAGGAATCTTTCCGGCAGATTGAACAGCATCAGTATGATAAATGATATTGTTCTTCTTTGTAAGTTTTGAAATTTGCTCAAGTGGTTGAACAGTGCCAATTTCATTATTTGAATGCATTATTGTTATTAATATAGTCTTAGGCGTAATTGCTTTTTCAAGATCATATAAACTTACCAGCCCAAATTCATTTACCGGTAGATATGTAACCTCAAATCCTTCCGACTGGAGAAATTTACATGTTTCCAATACTGATGGATGCTCTATCCTGGTAGTAACAATATGGCTTCCTTTATTTCTTGAAGAAAAGGCTAATCCTTTAATAGCATAATTGTTTGATTCTGTTCCACCGCTTGTAAATATTATTTCATTTGAATTGCAGTTTAAAAAATCTGCAACCTGGCTTCTTGCTTTTTCTACTGCCTCTTTGGCTTTTTGACCATAATAGTGGGAGCTTGAAGGATTCCCAAAATACTCAGTCAGAAATGGCATCATGGCATCAATTACTTCCGGGTCAATGGGAGTTGTTGCATTATAATCTAAATATATAGGTTTCATAGCCATCTCCAAAGCCAGTATTTTTCAAAAAGTACTTTACCCCAGTGCCACCATCTCCCTGGTTTTCTCATTTTTACTACAGGCGTTGGTTCGGCATAAAAATTACCACCGGCAAAACCAGCTCTGCCAAATCCTATCTCTAAAAAACAATAGGCGCGTCCATCATATTCTTTATTGGCAGACAATCCTTTAATTTCAGCGATTATATTTTCTGAAACAACCTCTGCCTCAAAATGTGCAAATACACCGGCTTTTGGTAGGGGTTTGCCAGAAGAAAGAGTAATAGAAGCGCCATCGCCGATAGCAAAAACATTATTGTATTCTGTCCTTAGCGTTCTGCCATCAACAGGAATCCAACCTATTTCATTGCCAAGTCCTGAATCTCTAATTACTTTTGGTCCTTGATGTGGGGGTACAAAAATAAGCAAATCATATTTTGCGATTTTACCATCTTCAAATGATAACTCTTTTTTATTTGAATCAACTGAAGAAAGATTAACTTCAGGATTAAATAAAATATTCCTTGCTTCAATCATTGAGCGAATTATCTTACCTATTTCAGGACCTGCTGACGGCATTGGAAGAGCTTCAGGTGTAAAGATACTAATTTCAGTTCTATCTCTTATTCCTTTCTTTTGGAAGTACTCATCGAGAAGAAAGGCTGCTTCATAGGGAGCAGCGGGGCACTTGAAAGGTAAAGAAGAAATGACAATCGCTACTTTACCTTCTGTGAAACTGTTTAGGTTATCCCGCAGTCGTTCCACTTCTTGCAGTTCATAAAGATTAAAACCACTTGTGGAAAGACCCTGGATTTTATCGGGGGCAAGCTCAGCACCAAGAGATAGAATTAAATAATCATAGTGAAAATCACTCTTTTTTGTTTTAATCTCTTTATTTTCAGGTTCGATTTTTACTATTTCATCATTTATAAATTCAATACCTTTTCGCTCGAGTAGAAAAAGCGATTTTTGGATTTTATTTGCACTACGTTTTCCCAGCATAAGATATATAAAAGATGCGGCATAAATATGAGTTTTATTCTTATCAATTAAAATTATTCTGGCACTATTATCAGTTTTTTTTCGTAACTCATTAGCAGCAACTAATCCACCGCTTCCTCCACCTAAAATAATGATTGTTTTCTGTGTATTCATATTTTCCTCATGTTTTAAAATAATAATTAATATTTCAAGTAATTTTTGTATCTAAGCAAAGGTTCATTTATTTCTTTTTTAATATCTTCATATTCTTTTTTTCTGATTTCTCCTTTGGCATATCTTTCCTTTAACTCTCCCATAGCCTTATCAAAATTTGATATACTTTCCAGCGGATAGCCTACTCTTCTTACCTGCCCC
>JAMCVO010000723.1 GCA_023475715.1 Actinomycetota bacterium | reverse complement strand
CCGTCTGCAACAATTTCTGCACCACATACATAACTAGACTCATCAGATGCTAAAAAAAGCGCAATATTTGCAATATCAATTGCAGTTCCGATTCTCCCAATCGGAACTCTAGCTGCAAGCTTATGATTATTTTCCGGAGTATCAGGATATCTTTTTCTCAGCATCGGAGTATCAATTAAATGTGGAGTAATAACATTAGTTCTTATACCTTTTGAAAGAAATTCATATGCCAATCCCTTAACTATTCCATATTGTGCAGTTTTTGTTGCTGCATAATGTATCCCGCCACCGCTTCCTGTTTCAACTGTCGCTGATCCTATTATGACTATATTGCCTTTTTTATTTTCAAGCATATTCTTAATTAGACTATGAACAAAGTAAAAAGTCCCGTTCAGGTTGATGTCCAAAGTTTTTTTCCACTCAGCAATATCCATCGTTTCTAAGCTTACATTAGAACCATACCCAGCTGCACATACCAAATTATCGACCTTTTTGAATTCTGAAATTATTTTTTTACATGATTCAAGAACCTTTTCCTCATTTGAAATATCACAAAGGATAAATGATGATTTCCTCCTATACTTATTCTCAATTTCAGAGGTTATTAACAAACCATCTTTTTCATTTTTATCAACTAACACTATATCTGAACCATGCTCGGCGAACTTATAAGCAATTGCTTTCCCAATTCCGCTCGAACCACCGGTTATCACAGTAGTTCTGTTTGTTAAATCCAAATCTACCATAATTTTTATACTCCTTTTATTATTCTTCTTAGACAAGAATCTTTTATTTAACTATATTCTTATAAATTAATATTTTTCCGGTTTTTAATAAATTTATAAATTCAATCTCATAATCCTACACATTCTCCCCATATACATCCTTCATTGTCTTCTTAAACTTCTCAAGTATCTCAGATCCCTGCTCTTTAGTTGTAATAAGGGGAGGTTTTATTTTAAGTACAGCCTTACCCTGACCTGTTCCTCCAACACCAAATATTATCCTGTTATTAAAGCCGGTATCTCTTACTTGTGTGCAGCCCTTGTAATCAGGTTCTCTTGTTTGTTTGTCTTTAACAAACTCAATACCTATGTGAAAGCCTATTGCCCTTACATCCCCGATATGGTCTGATTTTTCTTGCATTTTAAGAAGCTCATCTCTTATATATGCTCCCACATTTCTTACATTGGCTAAAATATTGTCTCTTTCAATAATTTCAATCATTTTAAGAGATGCTACCTGGCTTACTTGATTGTTTCCGAAGGTATGAAGATCAATGCCGTTCATTTTTACGCCTTCTATATCATCACTTATTATAATTGCATTGATAGGATAGCCTGCACCCATTGATTTTCCAAGTACCATGATATCAGGAGTAACACCGTAGTATTCTGAAGCACTCCATGTGCCAAGTCTGCCAAATGCTGTTTGAATGCAATCCCAGATAAGTATAATACTGTTTTTGGTGCATATTTCTCTTACACCCTTTAGGTAATTCTTGGAAAATATAATCTGGCCTCCGCTTGCCTGAAGCGGCTCCATTAAAAGAGCACATACCGGACCGGTTGAACCATATTTTATCTGCATCTCAAGTGACTGAAGGCATCTTCTGTCAACTTCATCCTTGTCATCTTTTTTGGTTAGCTCAAAATACGGCCTATAGTAATAAGGAGCTGGTACTCTTATAAAGTTTTGTGAAAAATGAGCCAAGTCTGCTCCTCCATGATATTTTCCGCTTGCCATTGTTCCTGTATGAGATGCTCCTGTTGTCATAAAAGATGTACCGTGATAAGCGCCATAAAGGGAAATAAAGTTATGAGCCTTGGGCCTGTTTAATATGGCAACCTTAAGTGCTGCTTCAATTGAAACTGCTCCTCCTATTGTAAAAAGCACCCTGTTCATCTTTTCGGGAAATATTTCGGCAAGCTTTTTTGCAAGAAGATATCTTGGGATAGTATAGAAACCGCTGTGGAAATGATTGGAATAATCAATCTGCTCTTTTATAGCCTCATTTATTTCAGGATGGGAATAGCCAAGATGAAGTGCCCATGACTGGCTTGTACAGTCTATGTATTTATTACTGTCAATATCATATACATAGACATTCTCGCCTCTTATTAGATTTACTCCAGGAGTTCCGCCTCCCAGCATAAGATATGGTTCATATGATGGGATGTCTTCTTTTTTAAAATCTATAATTTTCTTTATTATTGAGTCCACTGGTAAGCCTCCTATTCTTAATCGGAAATATATAAATTCCTTATTATAAAATTAGATATTTAAACCTATATCAATATGAATTCATATTTAGTTAGAAAACAGCAAACTTAAATATGAATTATTTTGAGCTATTTGTTATTTTATTGAACTAATTAAAATTTGTCAAAGAAAAAATAAATAAAATGGTTTTTTAAAACTTAAAAGAATTTATTTCTAATTAACTCTTAGTGAATAACTTTTAAACTGCTTATAGGCTTAATTAAAAAACATTTCTATACAAATTTTTATATTTAATAAAAATATTATTATATATTTTTGAGTTCTTATCCTGAGGTTCAAAAATTTTCTCTGTTTCCAATAATTTATTTGTCATTATCTCTTTAATGGACTTAAAGTAGCCATAACCCAAAGCAGCACAAAAGCAAGCTCCAATCGAAGAAGAGGCGAGAATGTCTATGTATATGATATTGACAGTAATAAATACATAGACTGTACAAGCCAGTCATGGGCACTTCATCTTGGCTATTC
>JAMCVO010000460.1 GCA_023475715.1 Actinomycetota bacterium | reverse complement strand
TGATTTAAAATCAGCCATGATCTTTAATTGTCGTTCAGTATTTCCTGCCGAAATTGGTATTACCATCGCACCAAGCTTCTCAGCTGCATATTGAAATCCAAAACCACCTGTAAAAAGGCCAAACCCATGACTAACCTGAACAATATCTTCCTTTCTTACACCAACATCATACATTATACGGATCAAATTATCTGCCCAAATTTCAAGATCCTCTCTTGTATAGCCAACAACTGTCGGATTACCTGTTGTACCTGAGGAAGCATGGACTCTTATAACTTCGTTTAGTGGGGTACAAAACAAACCAAATGGGTAATTTTCACGCAATTCATCTTTAGATGTAAACGGCAGTTTTTCAATATCTCTTAAATCTTTTAATTTATCAGGATTTAAACCTGCTTCATCTATCCTTTTTTTATAAAATGAGTTGTTATTATAGCAATGCCATAATGTCTTTTTTAGATTTTCGAGCTGAATAGCAGAAATTTTGTCACGGCTTGCTGTCGATATTTCAGCGTCCCAAAAATTCTTGTTATTTTTTAAAGATCGGCTCATTACTTGCCCCCTTTTCTTCTGTCAAGCACTCTTTTTGCCTTTCCTTCACTTCTGGCAATTGTTTTTGGTTCTTTTAGTTTTACATCTATATTTATTCCAATTGCAGAATAGAGCTTGCTTTCTACTGAGGATTCGAATCTTTCAAGATCATTCATTTTTTCTGAAAATACATCTTCCGAAACCTCAATCCAGAGCTCAATGACATCAAGATAATTCTTCCTGTCCACAACAATGAGATAGTGTGGTTCTATTTCCTTTACTTTCATAAGGACTTCCTCGATCTGTGACGGGAATACATTAATCCCTCTTATAATCAGCATATCATCTGTTCTGCCCATTGGTTTTCTCATCCTGCTATGCGTCCTGCCGCATGCACATTGTGCGTCATTGAGAATGGAAAGATCTCTTGTCCTATACCTTAAAAGGGGCATAGCTTCTTTGGTAAGCGAAGTAAAAACAATTTCTCCCTGTCTTCCTGCCTCCAGGACTTTATCTGTCGCAGGGTCCACGATTTCTACAAAGAAATGGTCCTCTGCAACATGAAGCCCCTTCTTTTGGGTGCACTCACATGAAACCCCGGGACCGATTATTTCGCTCAGCCCATAGATATCAATTGCATCAATGAACAACCTTGACTCTATTTCCTGTCTCATTTCTTCGGTCCACGGCTCCGCTCCAAAAATACCGATCTTCAGCGGCATTTTTGAAAAATCAACTCCCATTTCACTGCCAACCTCTGCGACAAAGAGAGCATAAGATGGCGTGCAGCATAGGACAGTTGAACCATAATCAGTCATTATTTTTACTTGCCTTTCAGTAACTCCACCTGATACAGGAATTACTGTTGCTCCAAGCAGTTCTGCTCCATAATGAAGGCCCAACCCGCCTGTGAAGAGCCCGTAACCATAGCTATTCTGGATGATGTCATTTTGCCTTACTCCGGCACCGTAGAGGTCCCTTGCTATCAAATTACCCCAGAGCGCAATATCATTTTTAGTATAACTTACAACTGTGGGGTTACCTGTAGTTCCTGAAGAAGAATGAATCCTGACAATGTCATTCATTGGCCTGGCAAAAAGCCCGAAAGGATAATTATCCCGGAGATCATCTTTTGTAGTAAAAGGTATCTTTACGATATCGTTAATATCATTAAACTTATATGGATTCAGCCCGCAGCTATCAAGTCTATCCTTGTAAAATTTGACATTTTCATAAACATTTACAAGTGTTGATCTTATCCTTTCAGTCTGCAGTTCTCTTAGTTTTTCCCTGGGCATGGTTTCATGCTTTTCATCCCAGTATAAACCACTCATTAAAAACCTCCTGAAAATCCATTCAAAACTAAATATTACTATAATCTCTGCAGGAATCCATGCAGAGATTATATATTATATTTTAAATAATTTTTTTATACTATTTTTTTAGTAAACAAAATCAAACTTTATCCGGACGAGGAGTACTGTCAGACTGCCTGATCAGGTTTGAATGCTTTTTCCACCATTTCGCTTGGCATAGGCTTCGTGCAAAGTGTTACTATTATCGTAACAATAAATGCGAGTGGAAATGCTATTACAATTGAATCCATGCTTTTCCATGGTGCACCCAGCAGGCTTGTTTTTCCTGTCAGGAAGTTTACAATTCCAAATATTTTTGAATTTGCTTCATGAACAAAGAACATCCAGAATATGCTTGCTGCAATACCTACGATCATCCCGGATAGAGCCCCTGCTTTGTTCGCTCTTTTCCAGAAAAGACCAAGAGCATACATTGGCAAAAATGTTGCAGCGCACAGTCCAAAGAATAGTGATGTTGCCCTTGCAACTACGCTTATCGGCAGAAAATATCCAAGTATAAAACTTACAATTACCCCGATCAATATTCCTATTCTTGTTGAGATTACGCCTCTGGTAGATTTTTCTTCCTTGTAATCTGCTGAATATCTGGACTTGCTGAATACATCTCTACCGAATGAAGTCCCCATTGCATGCAATTGGCCGCTGCTGGTTGACATGGCTGCAGCAAGTAAAGTAATCATGAACAGATATACAAACCAGGGCGGCATCGCCGCATTAATGAATGCGGGAATAATCAAATCCACATTACCTTTTTCAACAACACCTACAGCAATTTTACCGGCTTCTCTAAAGAAAAAAACATTTGATAAAGCTCCGACTACAAAAGCTACCCCTGTCAGGAAGTT
>JAMCVO010000084.1:2458-2754 GCA_023475715.1 Actinomycetota bacterium | reverse complement strand
CGGGAAGGCCCACAATCAGGATGGCTGAAATATACAAGAAAAAAAATTATCATTTGGTAGAGCTTCTTTTTGAAACAGACAGTTTTATAAAATTGTTTTCAAAATTCAAATTAATGAACCTGCTTGCAAAACAGGATCTGGAAATCATGCAGGATATAAAATATAAAAGAGATTTTACGGCTAATATAAAAGAAAATATTGCTGAATTAAAAAACGATGAAAAATCAGAAAAAGAAAAATTGGAGAAACTGGTAAGTGATGCAGAACAAAAGAAAAAAGAAGTAGAAGGAATTTAT
>JAMCVO010000084.1:0-2448 GCA_023475715.1 Actinomycetota bacterium | reverse complement strand
TCCAGATCCTGTTTTGCAAGCAGGTTCATTAATTTGAATTTTGAAAACAATTTTATAAAACTGTCTGTTTCAAAAAGAAGCTCTACCAAATGATAATTTTTTTTCTTGTATATTTCAGCCATCCTGTCATTTAAAAGGCCGATTTTTTCAGTCAGTTCTTTTTCCAGATCAGCAAGCTCTTTACCTTTAATTACAAGTTCAATAGTTATCCTGTCTACTTCCCTTTTTTTATCTGCAAGTTTGGTGCTGAGATCGTCAAGTTCTTGAAGAGCCTTAATTAAATTACCTTCTACCTGGTTTACCTGTTTCATGTACGAAGCTTCAGCTTTTTTAGCTTCTTCGATTTCCTTTGCCGTTTGTTCCTTCTGTTTTTTGACTCTATCAAGTTGTTCTTCAAGGCTTTCAGAATATAATAATGAACGGGGAGCAAAGTAAGTTAATGAATTGAATGAAATGAAAATTGCCGTGATAAGCAATATCACAATAACATAACGTATTTTAAGCTGTGTTCCTTGCTTCGATGATGACTTCATTTTAAACTTTGATATTTACTTTATTAAGTTATTCTTTAGCTTAATTTATATATTCTATTTTTATTTATTTATAATTATATACATAAATGTTTATAAATTGCAAAATCTCAAACAGGATCCCATTTTATATTTTATGAACTTAAAGCTTGCCTAAGGTTTACCTATAATAAATTCCTGCAGGGGTTCAGGCTGGTCGTGGAATGTCTTTACGGTATACCTGCCATCAGGAAGGCCCACAATCAGGTTAGGATTATCGTATGGCATGTCGATCTCATATACCATTTTACCGCTGGCATCATATATCCGTACCCAGTTATTATCTCTATATGGATACCAGAATACAAATTGAAATTTATTATCCTCGTTTATCCATACACGATAGCATGTCAATTCTTTTATACGAATTGCCACCATCTCAAATGGATCATATGTTAACCATGGACTGTACAGCACCGGTACATTTATAGAATCTCCTGTTCCAGGACCTGCTCCGGATGGACCTGAAGGGTTTCCCCACCAGTTATTTATTGCCATTACAGCATTGCTGGCTGCCAAACCGCTTTGGATTGGTGACATATTTCCGCTGATCGAACTTTTCTCAATACTTAAAGTTCCACCATCATTATAAATACCCGCACCACTTATGGATGCAGTGTTGCCTGAAATTTTACAGTTTGAAGCATGAATTGTTCCGCTATTATCTATGCCGCCCCCATGAGATCCTGAGTTATTATTTGTTATTATACAATTCTTCAGGTATAAAGTGCTGCCCGTCGCAACCCCTATGCCGGCCCCCCATCCTATTCCATTTGTAATTGTCATATTGTTGATATGGACAATACCATTTCCTTCAATTCTTATTACCCTGCTTACACCGCCGCCATCAAGAACTGTTCCATCAGAAGCAGCTCCTATAAGGTATAAAGTATTTCCGGCAGGGATATTTATTTTTATTCCTCCCAGGTAATTCCCCCTGGCAATGTAAATGTAATCAACAGGATTTGCATTGCTAAGAGCCGAATCTATTGCTGCCTGCACCGTGCTGTAATTATCCGGTACATCAAAATTTATAGCTGACAACTGTGAAGGCATCAATAAGGTTATTAATATAAATACAATAATGATTACCAATGGAAAAATAGCATGATTCCTTTTCATAGCCCCTCCCTTATTTAAAAGGCATAAAATTATATAATATAGATTATATAATTTTAATGAAAAAATTAACTAAATAATTTTGAAACAGAAATAATGTTATTATAGCATATGTTTTTTAAGCATTTTTTCAAAATTATTTTTTTTTATGGGTTTCTCTAAGACCTTTTTCCTATATTGCCGTAAAAGAGAAATACAAGAAAAATAACTACAAAATATATTACTACATTAACTAGTATGATCACCCATGTATTAACATTTATTTCTATGAATAGAAAATGGGTAAGTATAAGCACAGGAATTAGGAACACAGTAGCAACGATGCTCAGAATCAAAGGGTTTTTTACTTTTGGGCTCATAGACTTTATTTTCTCCTTCTTAGACTTTTTGATTTTTATAAAATCTTATTAAGTTTAAAATTTTAAATTATAAGTTCGAACATAATCTAATTACATAATACAAATTAGGTAATCCTATTTAAAATAATAGATATTCTGCTTTTCTTGCTTCACACAATAACATCACAAATATCATCAAAACACATCGCAATCATACAATCCTGGCTAACAATAAGGCCAGCTCATAAAGCAATATCATTGGTACAGCAAGCAATGCCATAGTGACCGGACTCCAGTCCGGAGTAATAATGGCACAAATTACCAATATTACTATATACGCAATCCTCCATTGTCTTCTGAGTTGTTTTACTGTAAGAATATTCAATTTTATTAAAAATAACAAAATTAATGGCAGCTCAAAC
>JAMCVO010000297.1 GCA_023475715.1 Actinomycetota bacterium | reverse complement strand
TATTTTTGGTTATTTTCTTCTTAATATCTTCAGGGCTAATTGTTAATGACTCATCAATCTCAACTAAAATAGGAATAGCTCTTGTATAAATAATTGATGACATTGATGCAATAAAACTATAGCCTGGTACAATAACTTCATCCCCCGGTCCGATTCCAAGAGAAGCTAAGCAGGTTAAAAGAGCACTTGTTCCACTACTTACAGCAATACAGTGTTTAACACCTACAAGGTTTTCAAATTCTCGTTCAAAAGTTGAGACCTTTCGTTTAAAATTTGGGTCATTTTCTGATCCATAGCGGAAAAGATAACCTGATTCCATCACTTCTAGTACTTCCCTTAATTCCTCTTCTCCAATAAGATATGAACCTGGTCCTGACATTTGTAACCCCTTTATCTTTTTTTATTTGGGGGTGTTATTTTTAATTTAACTCCCCCACAAATTCATTAAAATTATTTATTTAATAAACTCATCAACCATTTTCTTTGCGTCTCTGTCGTGTATTTGTACAGGAGGATGTTTAGCATAGTATGCACAGATAGGTTCAATAACTCCGCCCATACCTTTATCTTTGGCAATCTTTGCACCTCTGATCATATCAACCATAACGCCGCCGGCATTTGCGCTGTCATCAACTTCAACTTTTAAATCAATATTTGCTATATTACTGCCCCAGTTTCTTCCCTGAATATGAATAACACCTGTTTTTGTATCTTCTTGTCCATTTATAAAATGATTTGCGAAGCCCCAAACTACTTCATAAGGAAGTTCAGCTTTAAGCGCGGTCCTTTTAGTCTTTTCTTTTGTTTCGCCTCTTTTTACCAAATTTGCGAAATCAGTATTTCCTGCAAAGTTATATTGGTACATCTTGTCTATTTTTATGCCTCTGTTTAATAATGCTACAATTAAAGCTCTGTGAAGGTATGTGGATCCTATTTGACTTTTAAAATCATCTCCTATTAGCGGAACGCCATTCTTTTTAGCGATTTCTGCATATTCATTGCTACTTGCAATCATTTCAGGTATTCCATTCACAAATGCTACTTTGGCTTCCTTAATAGCAGCATCAGCGTATGCTCTGGTAGCAAGAGCAGATCCTGTCGGTAACAGACTAATAATGACATCGGTACCTGTATCTTTTAACACTTTTGCTATGTTAACAGGTTTTTTATCTGAAACTTTAACAAATTTTTCTAAATGCTCCGGAACTCCATCAAGTACCGGACCCATCGTCACAGGCACATTCATATAAGGTACATCATAAAATCTTCTGGTACAATTTGGTTCAGCATAAATTGCTTCCGAAAGATCCTTACCCACTTTTTTTTCATTTACTTCAAAAGCTGCAACAACTTTGATATCACTTACCTTATATCCACCCATTTCCGGGTAAATTAAACCAACAGTATCCTTGGTTTTTTCATAGTAATAAAGACCTTGAATGAATGCACTTGCACAGTTACCTGGATCTGCTATTGCTAATCTGATTTCCGACACTTGATTCCTCCTGTGTAAAAAATTTTTTATCTTTTTCATTATATTATTGATTTATCTTTATTATGTCAATATATTTTGGGCAAAATAAAAAAAATTTTTTACATTTTTAACAATATTTTTCTTAAAGAGGTATTTTGTGAAAATTATTTTTAATTTAGATTGAAGTAAGTTTTACTGCATTCACTAAAACTATTTGTCGGAATTATCGTTATCTATATCTATTTTATCTGAATTATCCTGATGGTAGCTTTTATCCCAGATTGCACTTGCGGTTTCTTCCAGATAATTTGTAAATGCAGGAATATTCTTTAGTAAAATCCCAATATATAATAAATCAATAATGAATAACTGACTTGCTTTGCCTTCCATAAAGTCGCCATATATGGGTTCTTCCTTGGAAAATGTAAACAGATTGATGTCTGCCTTATTTACAATAGCAGATTCTTTATTTCCTGTTATAGCTATTGTGGTTGCTCCTTTTTCTTTAGCTATTGTCAAAGCTTTTACAACATCCTTTGTCTCACCTGAATGAGATATACCTATAGCTAAATCTCTCCTGCTTAAAAGAGAAGCAGTAATAGCTTGCATATAACCACTGTCGCAAGCAGTATTAAAAATACCCGCCTTTATGAATAAATGATATGCTATTCTTGCTACATAACCTGAACCGCCGATACCGTAAAAATAAATCCTTTCTGCTTTCAAAATGCTTTCTATAGCACGGTTAAGTTCTGATATATTAAGTATTTCGAATGTATGTTCTATTGCCGAAGTTAAACAATATTTTAACTTTTCAGCAGCATCAATGATACTGTCCCCTTCCTTGATGTCTCCAGGGATAGTTTTTAATGTGCTTTGGGCAAGATTTTGAGTAAGCGAAATCTTCATCTGGCTGTATCCAGAATAACCGATGGAATGACAGAGTCTGTTTACAGTTGTTTCGCTGGTCGAACATTTTTGTGCGAGCTCAGTTATGGAGTAATTAGCAATATCCTGGGGATTTTGTAAAATAAAATCCACTACTCTCTTTTCAGATGATCTTAAACTTGAATACTTTTGTTTTAATCTTTCAAAGAAAATTGTATCTTCGCTCATGTAAATTTTATTCTTAAAATATAATTATAAATAATATATTAAATTTTAAATCTGGAAAAAATTTTTTTCAATTATATCATCAAAAATATTAAATGTCATTATTGTGTCAAATTGAAAATCTGAAATAAAATATCAGAGTTTTGTTTTGAGTTGATTATAAAGTAA
>JAMCVO010000447.1 GCA_023475715.1 Actinomycetota bacterium | reverse complement strand
CTTTGGCAGCCAGCATGAAATTATTTTGGTAATGGACAACCTGAATACTCATGCTGGTGCTTCACTTTATGAAGCATTTGAGGCCCAGGAGCCAGGCGCTTGCTTGATAGACTTGAAATACATTATACTCCAAAACATGGCAGTTGGCTCAATATAGCAGAGATTGAACTGAGGGTTTTAAATGGTCAGTGCTTAAAACGCAGAATACCTGATAAGAAAGTATTATTAAGTGAGGTTGATGCATGGCAGAATAAGCGAAATTCTGATAAAGCTAAAGTTGACTGGCAGTTTACTGTCGAAGATGCCAGAATAAAGCTTAAGAGACTTTACCCTATATTGTTAGCTTGACATGATACTAGATGGCCGGGATATATTTATCTATAATAATCCAGTGGCAAGACTAAAAGATAATAGAGTGTCGGCGGTATTGAAACCATGAATCATATTATTAAAAATATGAGAGATATATGAAACGTTGAAATTAAGGATGCTGTTAGAATGGCTACTTATAATCCGGGCTTATCTTTTGAGCTTAGATGCATATATTGGTAATCTTTTGCTTGACAGGTGTTTTTTGCAAGTTAAAATTCCCCACCGGTGCCTGGGGAAAAATATTTGCAAAAGTGAGGAATTCACTGTTGCAATAGTGGGGAATTTCTTTTGCAATACTGTCCTATTTCATTCTGCAATAAATAACTAACCCAGGTCTGCTGATGTTTGTATATTTAATGATAACTTGGATGTTATATATATAATGATCAATGGTGATATAGTTTATAAAAGTAATTGGCATAGTTAAAAATAGATTATGTATTTTGAAATATTGAATATGATGAGTTAAAAAAAGGAATTAAAGTATGTCTGATTACAAAAAAATAGTAATTAACTAATTATCACATAAGGAAAATATAAGTAAGACCCCATAAAATTTCTTTTATACTGTTTTAATTTTATAATATTCTCTGCATAGTTTAACATAATTGGATATAATTTCTTTTATTAATATCTCACCGGTCTCTTTACTAGATTTTAAAGGAGCACCATAAATTCCACTTTTGCTTTCCTGAAGCCCCCACGTAGAAATAAAGTATTTTTTCTTTCCAATTGCATCAGCTGTGAAATATTCAGATTTAAAATTTAGAATATCTTCATCTGTTGCTTTAGACATGTCTATTTTATAACCGAAAGCCATCAATAAAGAAGTTTCATATTCACATGCATGTGTAGTACCCCCAATTGCAGATTTTCTTATTTCTGAAAATTTTTCAGCAAAAAGTGTTACTGGGTTAGTCAAAGCACAATAAGTATTATATTCATCAGCAATTTCTCTAATTGTTACCTCTAATATCCCCCTATGTTGTCCATGAGAATCTATCACTACTATTTTTTTAAAACCCATTTCGCAGAGGGATGCAATTATGTCATGAACGTAATCTCCAATAACCTTGGTCCTTATTCTCATTGTTCCCGGCCATTTCAGCATTTTCTTTGGAGAGTAACCTGCCCAAACTGTCGGCATTAGCAATGTCGGTATTTCTTTATTTAATTCATTGGAAATAAGCTTTCCGATTTCAGTTCCAATATAAGTATCGCATCCTAAAGGTAGATGGGGACCATGTTCTTCAACTTGAGCGACAGGTAATATTATCAGAGCATTGCTTTTAATAAGCTCTTCTAGCTCAGGCCATGTTTTTTCAATAAATTCAATTTCCATTATCTTGTCTTTTTACCGAATCTCTTTCAATAAGTTTTACATTTAGAATTATAGTTTTAAAATCATTTATAATATTACTTTTATTCTGAATATTATTTATTAGTAACTCTGCGCTTTTATATCCAATTAAAAATTTAGGTTGTTGTATTGTGGTTAGTGGAGGGCAAAGATATCTTGCCAATGGGATATCATCATTGCCTATAACAGATATATCTTCAGGTATTTTTATGTTAAATTTTTTAGCAGCCCTATAAACTCCGACTGATGCTAAATCGCATATTGTTAGAACACCGGTAAATTCTATTTTGTTTTTTAATACCTTTTTTATAACATTATATCCCCCCTTTATGTCAGGAGTTGATTCCTGAAAAAGAGCATCATCAAATTCTATGTTATTTTCTTTTAAAGCTCTCAGATAACCGCTGATAAATTTTGAGTATCCTTTCATATGTCTATAAGCATCTATGATCAGTATTCTTTTGTGCCCATTTTTTATTAAGTGATTTGTTGCAATATGGGAACAAAGTGAAGGATCAATAAGGACTGCATTATTATTATAGTTAATCTGGGGGAGGTCAAAAATCACAAAAGGTATGTCCCAAGATAGAAGATTTTTTAAGCTTTTTGAGTCTTCTGATGAAGGTGCAAGGATAATGCCGTCAACTTTTTTTGAAGCCAGCAATGAGATATATCTTAATTCCTTTTTTTCAATATAGTCAGAATTGCACAACATGATGTTGAATCCCTTTTTATCTAATAATTTTTCAATGCCTCTTATAACTTCAAAATAAAAGGGGTTGCCAATATCTGGCACGACAACTCCTATTGTTTTTGTATTTTTGACTTTTAAGCTTCTGGCTAAATAATTGGGTAAATATCCTACTTCTTCAATTATAGCCAGGATCTTCTTTTTGGTACCTTCAGCAACAGCTTCGCTTTCATTTAATACTCGTGATACTGTTGCTTTTGAAACACCAGCCATTTTTGCTATATCTCTAATATCCATAGATTATTCTAAAGTTTGCATTTTTAATAAAACTGTAAAA
>JAMCVO010000616.1 GCA_023475715.1 Actinomycetota bacterium | reverse complement strand
AATTAGTTGTTCAGGGAGAATTATCATAATTCTCCCTTCCCCTCAAGGGGTATCTTGGTCAACAATTCCGTCAACTTCTGGTCAATTAGCGCCGTCTATTTCCGGTCATTATGTGTTAGCAGTAACACCACGCTCAAAAAAAACCACTCCACTCTTAACTCTTTAAATTCATAAAAAAGACAACCCTTCAAACTGAGCGGTTGTCAAAATATTAATCAATTAACTTTGTATCTTAGGCAATAGATACCGGCTAAATCCATTACATTATCCCTCAGTCTCCCACTCAAAGCCTTTCGGGCAGTCACATTCCTCTATCCTTGAAAAAATTAAATCCGGAAAAATACCGGGACTGGTCTGAACAATGTGTTTTGCGGGTTGGTGTCAGTGGCGGGACTTGGGCAGAAATGTTTATAAACATTATTATTTAAATATCAATGCTATTTGCAATATTATTTCCTAGCATCTTGGCTTAATACCATAACAGCATATTTCAGGAAATTTAAATAAGATTTTCGATAACAGTCTCCATTATAAAATCGCACAACTTCTTCTAAATTACACATATTAATATTATTTAATAAGAGGCTGTTAAACACAATATCATAATTGGCTTTATAACAATTTAGAAAAGACATTCTTGAAAAAAGGTTCTTCTTCTGAAATTCACCCATTCTGTTCCATGTAAATGCTTTAGCCTGCGCTAAACCGATAGTTAAGTTTTGATTTTTTGTAATTATCCAAACAATAATCTCTAGCAATCTTAAGGACCACGGCCTAAAATAAGTTTCAATAATAATTATAGAGCATACAACAGGATTGACTCTTCCAGTTTGATATAATATATTACTTTTTTTCAGAAAGGACCGTGTATGCTGTTTAAAAGTCTGTGGTATCATTACTATCATTCCTAGGGTTTGTTATATGGTAAATATAATTACTTTTTATTCTAAATAGTGTTGTGAGTTGCTGCATAAATAATGTTACCAAAAAGTTGATTAATAATATGCTCAAAAAGAGCTTATAAAATATTAGTTGCTTTAAATTTTGAAATAAGCCCAAATAATCTTTTACAATAACAAATTTATATGCCCACAAGAATGCGTAACTAGTCAAATCATACACAATTAATATGTATATTATATATACTAATATCAATAGGCTTAGCAATTTCCTATTAGAATAATACTCTCTGGAATAGTTATAACATGATTTTGCAGTTCTAAATATTAAAATTATTACCAATATAAAAATATATTGGTAAAACACCTCTTCATTCATTATAAAAGCACACAAAATTCCTGCAAATAATGGCAATAATATGGCGTCAATAGTTGTCGAGATCACTGCTTTTAAATATATTTCGTTTTTTATTTTCCTTTCTTTTTCAATCGAATCTTCATAGAAAAACCTATCCAGTAGAAAATTTAGCGAAATGAATGGTGGAATCGAAAAATATACGGGAGAATAATAAAAGCCAGTTACTTTTCTAATGTATGAAGGCAACAAAAATACAGTTAGACCTATCATAACTGGTAGTATCTGCACCTTATATTCCCACAAATATGTTATCAAATATACATACTTCCTTTTTAGCTAATATTAAAATTGATACAATTTCAATTTCTCCTTATATGCTTTTAAAAATTCAACAAGTTCCCTATCACTAAAGCTAATTGCATCATTATTTTCCTCATTATAAATTAAATATTGAATTAAACATGAAGTAACCCAGCTATCATTTATAGTTAAACCTATTTCATGATATAACTTTTCAAGCGAGATGTTATTTTCTATATATTTTTTCATTATTATATTTAATTTTTCTTTTAGATTTGGCGTATTTTTTAAAGTGCTTACAATTGGCTCATAATGCTTATCATAATCAAAACCATCTTCAAAGGCCATTTTATAATTCTCCCTTAATAAAATAAAGGGCACCTTATGAATGCCATTACAAGTTGTTTTATCTTTTTTCTACATATTTCATGAATTTCCTTTTTAATAAATTACAAATTCGTCCATTAGTCAAGTGAACATCCTAGACCATTCCGGAAGCCTTGACCTGGTGCCTCTGCCCCAGGAAACCCCAAATCACCATCGGTCAATTCCGTGCACCGAGGGCCATAATTTGTTGTTTATAAGAAGTACCCCCCTCAACCCTTACCATCGCTGGCTGCGGAGGTTTCTGTGATTTTTCATAAAAAGATCACATCAAAAATCACGAAAAGGCTAGAAGCCTTGATATCACTGTATTCAATTCTGGACTATTTTGGATACCATATTATGGGTATATTCCCGCCCGGCTTAAATTTATTGGTTTTATTGAGCTCACGGGTATAATATCACATAATGTTTTAACTGAAGATAAGACCGTGGAGGTTTTTCAGGATACTGTATAGAAATGACCATTATCCGTAAAAAGATGCTTTAAAGGAGTGTTTTACTATATGGGCATAAGCAGAAAAGTTGAACGATCTCTAAGCGGTTCGTCCTTTATAAGAAAAATGTTCGAAGAGGGTGAGCGGCTGAGGAAAATTTACGGCTTCGACAAGGTCTACGATTTTACCATTGGCAACCCAAACGTTGAGCCCCCGGAAAGATTTAGGGAGGAATTGAAAAGGCTTGCCTTAAACCCCGTTCCCGGGATGCACAGGTACATGAGCAATGCCGGCTATCCGGAAACCAGGGCCGCAGTGGCGGAGGCCCTTATCAGCCAAACCGGACTGGCCTTTAACGCCGATCACATAATAATGACCACCGGAG
>JAMCVO010000387.1 GCA_023475715.1 Actinomycetota bacterium | reverse complement strand
GGTAGCGGTTACGTCCTTTTCCATAATAATCGGGCTTATACTCGCCCTGGCCCTGGAGCGCCGGTCCGGCTATTGTGCAAGCTCCCAATGATTCCAGGTGGCAGCCTTGGCATTCCCGGAACGGATACTTATTTCCGTCCGGAATCAATCCCGGCCCTGGCTTCATCGGCTTTACTTCCTGTCCTGGGATCACCCTCTCTTTGATCTCATCCATGGTCATCCACCTGGTGAATGTTGTCTCCGGTGGTATAGTGAACTTCTTGTCGTCGCTGCATTGGCGATTTATTTGTTCTTCTTTATCTACCCTATGATAAACGGCCTGTATTTTAGTACAACAGACTGGAACGGAGTAGCTAAAGTAAAACATTTTGTGGGCTTAAAAAACTATATTGCCATTTTCAATGATGCAGAGACTATACGTGCAATTAAGAATACCCTGATTTATACGGTAGCGGTTACGTCCTTTTCCATAATAATCGGGCTTATACTCGCCCTGGCCCTGGAGCGCCGGTCAAAGATAAATAATATTTACAGGACAATTTTTTTTATCCCGGCTGTTCTAAGCCCTGTTGTAGCATCATTTATATGGAAATACATGTATTCTCCCGAATCAGGCGTAATCAATTCCGTGTTAAAAGTCCTTGGGTTGAATTCTCTAGCCCAAGACTGGCTGGGTAATCCGAAACTGGCATTAATGTCAGTCATGTTAGTGCCGATATGGCAGTGGGGCGGCAATGTAATGGTAGTTTTTTTAGCAGGTTTGATGAATATACCGGATGAATACTATGAAGCTTCTACTATTGACGGGGTATCATATCTGCAGAGGATAAGGTATATTACGCTTCCTCTTTTAAAGCCGTCTATGGTATTTAATGTGGTTATTTCAACGATAGGAAGCCTAAAAACGTTTGACTTTATATTTATACTAACCAACGGGGGACCGGGGTTTTTTACAGAGGTCTTAACCTTAAGGGTTTATAACTTTACGTTGTATACTTCACGATTTGGATATGGGTCTGCAGTTGCAACAGTTCTTACCTTGCTGGTTATAATTTTTTCATTAACCGAATTGAAAATATTGACAAGAAATTCAGAAAGGTATGGCTAAAAGTATATGAATACCAAATCAATGAAACTAAAGAATGGAGTCAATAAAACATTACTATATATTCTGATTTCGGTATATACCGTATTAATAATGTTTCCTTTATTGATTATTGTTATTCCTACATTTCAGACTATCCAGGAGTCCAGCCAGGGTATCCTGAAAATGCCCAGCCAGTTTAATTTTAACAATTATTTTGAAGGCTGGAAGCAGTCGAATTTTCATATAGCACTCAAAAACAGCTTATTGATAACGGGGTTATCACTGATAATAAATGTTGTGTTGGGATCAATGGCTGCATTCCCTATGGCAATAAGAGAGAATAAAAGAATTTACAAAATTATGTTTTTTACGTTTTTATTCGGCTTAATGCTTCCATTCCAGGCAATAATGATACCTCTCTACGTTTTAATGGGTCGTGTTCTCAAAATGACCAACACATATTCGGGTGTAATAGTTGTATATGTGGCTATGACATTACCACTTACAATATTTTTCTATACTCAGTTTATAAAAACGGTATCCAAGGAAATGGAAGAAGCTTCTATTATTGACGGGTGTGGCTATTTTAAAATGTTTTGGACAATTTTTTTCCCGTTGCTAAAACCCGTAACTGCTGCAATAATAATTCAAAATATGCTGTTTTTATGGAATGACTTGCTTGTTCCATTGCTGCTAATAGATAAAGCACCGTTAAAACCGATTATGCCTTCAGTCTATATGTTTTTTGGTACTTATTATAATCAGTGGAACCTTGCTTTTTCTGTGCTGATACTTGCGGCCTTGCCGTTTTTAGCCCTTTTTCTCGCCCTGCAGAAACAGTTTATCCAAGGTTTATCAGCTGGTGCAGTTAAAGGGTAACGGGCAATCTGATATGTTCAATTACTATGATGATATAAGGGTTAAGAAATCACACGAGAGAATAATAAAAGCGTTCAAAGGTATGAGTGGATTTTAAAAACTATAAGGGATAGCAATGTTGATGAGAGGTGGAGTAATATTGTTAATGGCAAAATTTGATGGAACGCCTTATAATATAGGTCTTACGCATGGAAAGTCATTCAAAAAAGAGATTTGTGCTTCGTTAAAAAGCCACTGCAATTTCAAAATTTCAAGTGAAATATTGAGTAAAATTTGTGAGGATGCTGTTGAAAAACTCCAGCATTTATTTCCTGAAGCAGTTGATGAACTTAAAGGTATTGCAGATGGCTCGGGGTTACAATTTTCCGATGTTATTAAACTGAATTACTGGGAAGAGATCAATGCGATTACAGGGAATGATAATCAGGCTTTATGTACAAGTATAGGATTTAAGCAAACACTATGGGGTCCGGTTTTAGGGAAGACGACAGATATTGAAATTGACCAGAGAGACGAATATATGCTTCAATGGATTAATTCCGACAATGGCTTTAAGGTATTGCACCTTGGCAAGGCAGGCACGATGAAAAGTGAAATCGGGATGAATGAAAAAGGCTTATGCATCGGGACGAGTTCTACACTTCCGACCGACATCGAGGGCAGCCATGTTGAGAGAATGATGCTGATAAGACCTATATTATAAGGCGTTCCATCAAATTTTGCCATTAACAATATTACTCCACCTCTCATCAACATTGCTATCCCTTATAGTTTTTAAAATCCACTCATACCTTTGAAC
>JAMCVO010000557.1 GCA_023475715.1 Actinomycetota bacterium | reverse complement strand
GTTGTAGGGAAAATCAATGGTAAAGATGATTAAAAAAGGCTTTTTTTCAAAAGGTTTAAAATTACCGGAAAATAAAATTTCTGCATTCATGCCTATAAGAAAATTGCCTGTTCCCGATAAGGTTTTAATTTTACTTCAGCAGCATTTTGGAGAGTCCTGCACCTCCATTGTTAATAAGGGTGATAAGGTAAAAACAGGACAAATTATTGCAGATTCGGATAAATTGTTTTCTGCTCCTCTTCATTCCACAATTTCGGGTACCGTAACAAATATAACCAAAACATTAAATCCGTTTGCCAATAATATTGTAAATGCAGTTGAAATTTCAGGGGATGGGGATGATAGTTGGGTGGAGCTTGAGTCCACAGCCATGGAGGAAATTTCCGTTAATCTTAATAAAACATATTCCGGAAAGCCGGATGATGATCCCAAAGCAGTAAAAGATAATTTGCAGGATTCTCAAAGTTTGTGGAATAAACTTATTAAAGTCATCGATGAAACTTCCAAAGAGGAAATAATAAAAAAGATCAGAAATGCGGGAGTCGTAGGTTTAGGTGGAGCAACCTTTCCGACTCATGTAAAACTAGCAACCAAAAAAGATATAGACACACTTATTATAAATGGCTGCGAATGTGAGCCTTTTATCACTTCAGATCATAGAATAATGCTGGAATATGGATGGCAGGTACTGGCAGGAGCTTATATTATTTTTAAAGTCCTTTCTCCCAAAACAGCATATATTGCCATTGAGGATAATAAGGAAGATGCAATAAAACTGTTTGAAAAACTGATAATGGAAGCTGGTTTGGAAGAAAAGTTTGGGATAGTTTCGTTAAAGTCCAGATATCCTATGGGTGCTGAAAAAACTCTGATAAAAAATATTCTTGGGAAAAAAGTTCCGGTTGGAGGTCTTCCGATGGATATAGGTGTAGTTGTTAACAATGTGGGTACCGCAAAAGCGGTTTATGATTCGGTATCAGCCGGAAAGCCGCTCATTGAAAAGTTGGTCACCGTAACGGGTGATATAGAAAAATCCGGGAACTTTCTGGTCAGAATCGGAACACCTATAGCTGATTTAACAGCTTGCTGCGGTAAATTCAACATTGGCAAGATGAAAGTAATTATTGGCGGTCCGATGATGGGAAATGTAGTTACTGATTTGAATTTTCCTGTTACAAAGGCTATTAATTGTGTTTTATTAAAACAAACAAAAGGGATGCAGGAAAACAACTGCATAAGGTGCGGGAGATGTGTAAACATATGTCCCATGAATCTGATGCCGTTAATGTATGCAGCATATGCGAAAAACGGTAAATATGAAGTTTTGAGAGAATATTATATCAGCAGTTGTATCGAGTGCGGTTCATGTGCTTATGTTTGTCCTTCTGCCATACCTATTGTGGCTTATATTAAAACTGCAAAAAGTGTTCTGACAGGTTATGGAAAATAAAGAAACAGAAAACAACGGCTTTGACAATATAAACAATAACGGTGCCAACAATAGTTTTAAAAATAATGTTGTCGAGAATAATGTTGAGAATAAAAGTGTTAATAAATCAAATAAAAACCGCAGTAATAATGAAGAAGAATTACTGATATCGCACTCTCCTCATATTTGGAATGGGTTTTCCACTTCAAAAATAATGTATATTTTTCTGGCAAGCCTTATTTTTCCGATTGCTTCTGCAATTTATTTTTTTGGATTAAGAGCTTTCTGGGTTATCATAGCCTCAACAGCAACTGCTCCTTTAATTGAATTTATAATCAAGAAGGCAAGGAAGAAAAAGTTTATAATGGATGGCAGTGCTCTTATTACAGGACTTCTGCTTGCCCTGACTTTGCCGCCAAGAATTCCCATCTGGATGGTTGTAATTGGTTCAGCATTTTCGATTGCAATTGCAAAAGAAGCTTTTGGAGGTATAGGATACAATATCTTTAATCCTGCTCTTGCCGGCAGGGCATTTCTGGCAATATGTTTTCCGGTTGAAATGACCAGGTGGTATCTGCCTCAAAACTTTGGCACGGATGCAGTTACCTCAGCAACACCTTTAAGCGATAGTTTTGTATATGAAGGAAGCAAGATAGCTTTATATAAGAACATGTTTTTTGGAAATATCGGAGGTTCGATTGGGGAAACATCCGCACTTCTGATTGCTGCAGCTTTTATTTTCCTGATAATATTAAGGATTATAGACTGGAAAGTCCCGCTTATCTTTATAGCAACCGTTGCAATTTTTTCCCTGATATGGGGAGAAGATGTTTTATTTCAAGTGCTTGCAGGAGGTTTGATGTTCGGAGCAGTGTTTATGGCAACTGATTATGTTACAACTCCTGTAACAAATCTTGGCAGGGCAATATTTGCTGTTGGATGCGGTCTTATAACTTTTGTAATTAGAAAATTCGGGGCAATGCCAGAAGGCGTATGTTTTTCAATACTTATAATGAACGGATTTACACCTCTTATTGACAGATATGTAAAACCAAAACCATTCGGATTTGTTAGGGAAAAAATAAAAGTAAAGACAAAGAGTTAAAATGGTACGGGGAAGAAATAAAAATTCAGGCAGCAGGATACTCCGGAATAGGTTTTATCCGGTAATCTTTCTTGTGGTAATTGTGCTGGTTGCGGTAGTTCTTTTAATGTATGTAAATAATATAACAAGAGCGAAGATACTTGAGCAAAGAGAAGCAAAAATAGTCAGCCAGCACAATTACCACAAGAAAGATTACCGGATAAAACCTATTCCGGAGTATCCTGCTGCCTG
>JAMCVO010000010.1 GCA_023475715.1 Actinomycetota bacterium | reverse complement strand
TGTAAGAGTGGGTGGAACTATATCATTGGTTGGCTTTTTCGAACAAAAAATAAAAGAGTTTGATATTAATAAGGTTGTACTTAATGATGTAACAATCAGAGGTTCGGCAGGATGTCCTAATTTTTTCCCTAAAATTATCAGTTTAATTGAAACAGGTAGAATAAAATGCCAACCTTTAATAACCCATTGCTACCCTTTTTCTAAGATTAAAGAAGCTGTCAGAGCTATGGAGTCTGAAAAAGAAACGAGAATTAAAATATTGCTGGAGGTTCAATAATTTGTCGGCTAATAATTTCAAGGTAGTTAGATTAAATTCCAATACATATCCTTTAATTGCTGACGAAGAAAATGAATTAAAAAAAGTGGGTGCTTACATGGTTTGCATTGAAGGTTCTTCTTCTGCTGAAATAATAGAGACTGCCAAAGATTGCGATGCCCTTTTAGTAATTTCAGCTAAGGTAAGAGCAGAAGTTATAAACAAGCTTAGTAAATGCAGAATAATCGCTCGATATGGAATAGGGGTAGACAATATTGATGTAGACACAGCTACAATTAAGGGAATAATAGTAACTAATGTTCCTGATTTCTGTGAAAATGAAATGGGGGAGCATACAATGGCACTTCTTCTTGGAGTAGCAAGAAAAATTGTTGTTATGGATAAGATTACAAGAAACTGTAAATGGAGTGTCCGCATAAAAGAACATATGAGAAGAATATATGGCCAAAGTTTAGGTTTAATTGGTTTTGGCAGTGCTGCTAGAGCAGTTGCAATAAGAGCTATAAATTTTGGGCTGAAAATATATTCTTCTGATCCTTTTATTGATGAATCTGAAATGAAAAAATACAACGTAGAGAAAGCTGCATTAGATTTCATAATAAAAAATTGCGACTTTATATCATTGCATATACCTTTAAATCCAAATACTTATCATCTTATAGGAGAATGCGAGCTAAAGTCTATGAAAAAAAGTGCTATTTTAATAAATACCTCAAGAGGAGCAATAGTAGATGAGGATAAATTAGTTTTAGCACTAAAAGAAGGTTGGATAAGTGGCGCCGGTATAGATGTATTTGAGAAAATAAATGCTTTTGATGAAAGCGAAAAGAAAATAGACAACCCTCTTTTTCATCTTGAAAATGTTATATTATCGCCGCATAGTTCAGCTTGCTCAATTGAATCACTAATTGAAGTGAAACAAAAAGCTATAAAAAGTGTTGTTGATGTTCTTTCAGGAAAATGGCCTAAAAACTGTGTAAATCCAACTGTTAGTCCGGGATTTCTGGTCAGTAAATAAGATTATATTTTAATTAGAGATAAAGTATTTTGACTAAATTAATAATTAAAGATTATAAATATGTGTTAATTCTAGTATTAGAAAATTCATTTTTTAATATTGGACTGGAGGTTGTTGATGTCGGAACCCTGGAAAACAAAAAATTGGTTTGTAAGCTCCTGGAATTATGAAAAGGAAATCACAAGTAATTTTAATTTTGCAGAAAAAATCAAATTTCATGATGTTACACTAAGAGATGGTGAGCAGCAAGCGGGTTTTGTTTTTACCAAGGATGATAAAATACGTATTGCTGAAAAACTGGCTGAAGCAGGGGTTGACAGAATAGAAGCCGGGATGCCTGTGGTATCAAAAGATGATGAAGATGCAATAAAAGAAATTGTAAAAAGAGAACTTGGCCCTGAGATTTTTGTCTTTTGCAGATGCGTCATCGAAGATGTAAAAAGAGCAGTAGACTGTGGTGTTGACGGTATAGTTATTGAACTGCCTTCAAGTAAACATATTATTGAAAAGGCTTATGGATGGGATTTTGAAAAAGCAATCAGTCTTCCAATAGAAGCTACAAGATTTGCAAAGGAAAATAACCTCTATACTGTATTTTTCCCAGTAGATATGACAAGAGCGGAACTGGATTGGTTTTTAAAACTTGTTGATAAGGTTTCAACTGAAGGTCATATGGATGCTTTAGGCGTTGTAGACACCATGGGTGTCTTGTCTCCGCATGCAGTGGGTTATTTAGTAAAGGAGATAAAAAAGAAAGTAAAAGAGCCGCTTGAAGCACATTTCCATAATGATTTTAATATTGCATCTGCAAATACAATAATTGCATTAGCGGCAGGAGTAGAAGTTGTTCAGGCTTCAGTTTGCGGTATTGGAGAACGTGCTGGAATGGCAGCATATGAAGATGTTGCAATGATGCTTGAAACTATGTATGGAAAAAAATTGAATATTAATTTTAAAAAACTTTATGAAACATCCAAATTAGTACATGATATTTTAAATATATCTCTGCCTGATAATCGGCCGATAGTCGGAAATGGAATTTTTAATGTCGAATCAGGAATTGTTGGTGCCTGGATGAACAGGTGCATGGGAACAGATAATATTCTTGAAGTATTTCCGTTCCATTGGAATTTTGTCGGTCATAAAAAAGCAGGGGTAGTGCTTGGAAAACATAGCGGTGGTGCATCTATAACAAATTGGCTTAACGAATTAGGTATAAAAGCAAATGATGAACAGATTGAAAAAATATTATCAAAGGTCAAGGAAAAAGCTTATGAAAAGAAGGGACTTTTAAACAAGGATGAGTTTAAAAGAATTGTAGATAGTGTTATTTAAATAAAATGATTATTTTTTAGATTATTGATTACTTCAGAGAAAGAATTATAAAAGAATTAAATCATAAGGAACATTAGTTACTATTATTCCCTTAATTGTAGCTGTGTCTACATCAATATTGTCTACCCCTATTCC
>JAMCVO010000647.1 GCA_023475715.1 Actinomycetota bacterium | reverse complement strand
AATGGTTACGGCAATTGGAACTGGAATTGGCGACGAATTCGATATTAAAAATGCAAGATATCATAAGATAATAATAATGACTGATGCTGATGTTGACGGTGCTCATATAAGGACACTGATATTAACGTTTCTTTACAGATACCTTAACAAGGTTATTGAAGATGGGTACGTGCATATAGCTCAGCCTCCTCTATACCAGGCCAGGTACTCAAAGGAAGTTTATTATGCATATAATGACAAAGAGCTTGAAAAAATTAAAGAAAAATCAGGCATAAAGGGACTTGCAGTGCAGCAATATAAAGGTCTTGGAGAAATGGATCCGGAACAGTTGTGGGAAACAACAATGAACCCCGAAACAAGGACGCTTTTAAAAGTGGAAATCGAAGATGCACTTATTGCGGATGATATTTTTTCGACACTTATGGGAGACAAGGTTGAACCAAGACGTGCCTTTATAGAAAAGAATGCAAGAGAAGTTTCATTCATAGATATTTAATTTATTGATATTTTATTTTTTAAGGATTTAAATGGTTTTCGAGCTAAGAGGAAAAGTAAAAAATGTAGAAATTGAATCTGAAATGCAGGAGTCCTATCTCAGTTATGCCATGAGCGTAATAATAGGCCGTGCTCTTCCGGATGTAAGGGATGGTTTGAAACCTGTTCACCGAAGAATTCTGTATGCGATGTCCGATATGGGTATGAGACATAACACTGCTTATAAGAAGTGCGCAAGAATCGTGGGTGAAGTGCTTGGCAAGTATCATCCGCATGGAGACACTGCTGTATATGAATCGATGGTAAGAATGGCTCAGGACTTTTCCCAGCGATATCCGCTTGTAGATGGTCATGGAAATTTTGGTTCAATAGATGGTGACAGCCCGGCTGCGATGCGATATACAGAGGCAAGGCTGTCAGAAATAGCCGAAGAACTCCTTTTTGATCTTGATAAGGAAACGGTTCAGTTTATAGATAATTTTGACAGCTCTTTAAAAGAACCTTCGATACTTCCTGCAAAGATTCCAAATCTTCTTGTAAACGGTTCATCAGGAATTGCTGTCGGTATGGCAACAAATATCCCGCCACATAATCTTGGAGAAGTCATAGATGGAGTAATTTACTGTATTGACAATCCTGAAGCTACGATTAAAGATCTGATGAAAAGAATCAAGGGACCCGATTTTCCGACAGGCGGTATTATTATGGGTATTGAGGGAATAAAGGAAGCTTACAGTACAGGAAGAGGCAGGATTAAGCTAAGAGGCAGTGTTCATATAGAGCAGCAGCAGGGTAAAGGAAAACCCCAGATAATAATCAGTGAGCTTCCGTATGAAGTTAAAAAAACCAATTTTATTGAGCAAATAGTGGAGCTGGTTAAAAATAAAAAGATTGAAGGAATCAGCGATCTTCGTGACGAGTCTGACAGAAGCGGTATGAGAGTAGTAATTGATCTGCGAAGAGATGTTGTTCCGAATGTTATTATTAATACACTTTACAAACACACGCAGTTTGAATCAACCTTTGGAATAATAATGCTTTCGCTTGTAGACGGAATTCCCAAAACTCTAAATCTTAAAGGGCTGATTGATGAATATCTAAAACACAGACACACAATTGTAGTTAACAGATCAAAGTATGAATTAAAAGTTGCACAGGACAGACTTCATATACTACAGGGTTTACTGATAGCGCTTGACAACCTTGATGAAGTTATTAAGACTATCAGATCATCCAAAGATGTGCCAACAGCCAAAGAAAGGTTGATGAAAAAGTTCAAGCTGACAGATATTCAGGCACAGGCAATCCTGGATATGCGGCTCCAAAGATTGACGGGCCTTGAAAGAGATAAGGTAAAGCAAGAATATAAAGAGCTTGAAGAGAAAATTAAAAATTTGAGAAAAATCCTTGCAAGCGATGCTTTGATATTCGGTGTCATAAAGGATGAACTCAGGGAAATAAAGAAAAAATATGCAGATGAAAGAAGAACTGAAATAACTGCAAGTTCTGCAGATCTTGATATTGAAGATTTAATAGCTGATGAAGAAAATGTGATTTCCATTACTCACTCAGGTTATATCAAGAGATTGCCGCTAACCACTTACAGGAAACAAAAAAGAGGCGGGAAAGGTGTAACAGGCTTAAACCTTAAAGAAGACGATTTTGTGGAGCATCTGTTTATTTCTTCGACGCATCATTACATTATGTTTTTTTCAAATCTGGGCAAGGTTTACAGGCTCAAGGTTCATGAGCTTCCTGAGGGGAGCAGAATTTCAAAAGGCAAAGCGATTGTCAATCTGCTTCCATTTAAATCAGGTGAGCGGGTAGCAGCAATAATTGCTACCAAGGAATATAAAGAAGATGAATATTTGATTATGGCAACAAAGAAGGGGAAGATTAAAAAAACCTCAATGACAGAATACGACACATCCAGAAAAGACGGAATTGCAGCGATTGGTCTGAATCAGGGAGATGAGCTTATAGGCGTTAAGAGGTCAAATGGAAATGATGAAATAATTATGGTTTCCAAGCAAGGCAAGGCAATAAGATTTGCGGAAAAAGATTGCAGGCCAATGGGCAGGCCGGCGCAGGGTGTAAATGGTATGAGACTTGGCAAAAGTGATCGTGTCCTGAACATGATGGTTGCCCGTGAAATTGACGGAGATTTATTTGTCATAACAGAGAACGGATATGCAAAAAGGACCGCTCTTTCTGAATATGGAAGGCAAAAAAGAGGGGGCCTGGGAGTAAAAACCCTTAATAATCGCAATC
>JAMCVO010000403.1 GCA_023475715.1 Actinomycetota bacterium | reverse complement strand
TCACTGCAGCTTTCGATGACTACAACTGATAATGACACTGATTTAGATTCACTACTTACTAAATGGAATATCGTAGGAACTTGCACAGATATTGAAAAACCTTATTTGAGGCTTACAAAAGAACCAACAGCTGATCAAGTCCGTCCAGAGGAAATCCTTAAAAAGTCTCTCAAAATGCTATTAGGAAAGTGGAGGGAGAGAGAATGTGATTATGCTTACATTCAATCATAATTTAGGTCAATTAGGCGCAAGTTCAGCCGATGTGGGCAAAGGGATAATCAATGCACCATATAATCTAAATCAATATTTAGCACGTAAACATTTAATTCCATTTCCACAAGTATTAGGTAAATTAGGTAAAATAATTCCTCATTTACCTGAAGACACAGGTTTGGAAAAATCTTTAGGATTACAAGCCGACAAAGAAAAAGGTGATGAATTAATTAGAGCTGTTCCAGAATTAGCGGCAGCTTTAGAAGGCGGTGTAAGTTTAGCTAAACAAGGTAAACGATTTTTTACTGCTCCTGATTTGAAACAAGCTATTCGAGAAACCCAAAATAAAGTAAATAAAGCAACAAAAGAATCAGGTAAAATATTTGATGAAGTAGAAAATACTGTTGAATCAGAAGGAATTTCAAAAGTACCTATTGATCAAAATATAATTAAACAAGCAGAAAAATATTTGGCCAAAACAACTGCTAATAAAGAATTAATAAAAAAAGCTAAAACAGGTGATTTTAAAGCTTTACGTTCTTTGCAATCAGATTTAAGAACTAAGGGAGAAAAGGCTTTATCTTCAGTTTTAACAGCAGAAAATACAATGGGAGAAGAGATATTATCTTTGCGAGATCAAGTGAATCATTCAATACAAAAACATTTAGAAAATACAGGATTTAAAAATTTAGCCGATAAACTTAATCAAGCAAGAAATGATTATAAAAATATAAAAGAAACTTATTTTTCTAGTCCTGCATTAGCTAAAGTTTTTGGTAAAAGCCAAAAAGTACCTGCTAAACCTAAAACATTATTATCAGAAGAAAGTACAGAAATGAAAAAATTTATGGATGCCCATCCAGAAGTAAAAGAAAAATTAACTAAAGCATTGAAACATGAAAAAAAGATGAAAAGATTAGGAAAATTAGGAACAGTTTTAGGAATTGGAACTGTTGCAGAAGCAGCGAGAGAAATTGTAGGAAAAAAGTAATATGATTACATTTTAATCAAAATATTATATAATTCTTTTTTTATAGGAGGACACAATGTTTTTGGTTAATAATAATTTTTAGTTTTCAATGTGGCTACAATCTTTAGGAGATATAGATTAATAGCCATATTAATGATTAATAAATAAATAAATCAAGCAAAAGGATTTGCTATGGCTATTGATCAACATTACATACCAGCGTTCTCTATTGAGGACGTTTTATTAGATAAAGACACAGGTGCGCCATTAACGGGTGGCTTGGTCTATTTCTATAGGGATTCCCAAAGAACCGTGTTAAAACCTGTATATCAAATTACAGGAACTTCACCTAATTATTCTTATATAGAATTACCTAATCCGATGACATTAAGTGCTATAGGAACGTTTGAAGATTCTTTGGGCAATCCAGTAATACCGTACTTTAAGCCTTTTGTTGCTGATACAGACACGCCAGATTATTACTTTGTAAGAGTATTAAGTTCAGGATTAGTAGAACAATTCACTCGTGAAGCTGTTCCTTACATACCGGATTTAGGCAGCAATACGGTTATAGCCAGTGCTTTTGATAATGAAATATCCAACCCTCAATTTGCTGAAGTATATTTTGATACCACGCCAACAAATTATACATATAATTTTAATGCAGCCAGTTCTCAGGTAGTTTCTATTGCGCCAGATTGGGACATAGTGGTTTCAAGTGTTGGAGCTGCTACGGTTACTGTAAAGCAATTGACGGTACAAGGTTCTTTAAATCGAATCACCAACCCAGGAACGTTGTTAAACATAACTTCAGCTGGAGTTAGTTCTTTATTATTAAGGCAAAGAATTTATGGTTCTCCTAACCTATGGGGTTCAGGAAATATATCAGCTACTTTTATTGCAAAAACTTATAGTGGTTCTGATACAACATTAAAATTGTATTACAGCCAATCCAATGGTGTGGTTGTTAATCAGCAATTAGTATCAGCTACTTTACCAGCTAGTGGTTCTTATGCTGCTTATCCTGGAAACGTAACCATTCCTGCATCAACAAGTTCACAAAGTTATCCGCAAGCGTATATAGATATTTTCTTTGATATACCGCCAAGCATACAAATTGACATTAGTAGCGTGATGGTTGTAAGTACTGGCAATGCAGATGTACCTAATATAGTCTACGACCAAGAATCAAATAATCGTCAAATAGATCACTTATTTCATGACTATAAGGCTCCATTATCCTTTAAGCCAATTAAAAGTTATTTAACTGGATGGGATTTCCCTTTAAACCCAGCTCAGTTTAGTTCTGCTAGTAGTTCAAGAGCTGTAGCAGCGCAAGCTATTGGAGCTAAAAAAGCCTATTATGCTTGGGATCAGACTATTCTATTTCAAACAGTAGATAGTGGTATTACCGTTGGCAATAATTCCAATTTGCATTTAACTGCTAATAACACAACTAAAATGGCAATAGTCCAATATTTAGGAAGTGCTCAAGCGTTAAAGATTTTTTACCAAGCATTAATTAATAAGCTTAGTGTAAATATAAGAGCGTCCTCTACTGTACAGCAAAACTTAAATGTATC
>JAMCVO010000418.1 GCA_023475715.1 Actinomycetota bacterium | reverse complement strand
TTATGTTTAATGCTTTCATTAACGAAATTAATCGGTCTTTTATATCAACATTCTCGCCCCGGTGAATTGTCACTAAAAAATATTTTTTGGGTCGTAGTTGCAAATGTTCTAATATGCGTGAGTGATCGATTTTTAAATGGAAGTGTTTAATAACTTCATAAATTGGGTTACCGATTACAAAGATGCTTTTATCTTTAAATCCTTCATGCAAGAGATTATTTCTACTACCTTTTGTATAAGGTAGTAGGAAAGTGCTGGTGTGATCAATAATTTTACGGTTAATTTCTTCCGGAACACTTTCATCATAACAACGGTTACCAGCTTCCAGATGATAAACCGGAATACCTATTTTTTTCGCGACAATTGATGACAAACCGCTGTTAGTATCTCCTAAAATCAGTATTTTATCCGGTTTTTCTTGTAATAATATTCTCTCTACTTTAATAAAGATGGAGCTGATCTGCTTTGTAAAACTACCTTCTTTTATCCCCAGAAGGTAATCAGGCTTTCTCACTTCAAGCTCCCTAAAAAAAATATCGCTAAGGCGCGTGTCAAAATTCTGACCTGTATGAACAAGGATGTGATGACAAATTTTATCCAATTTATTGATAATCAATGATAACCTGATAATCTCAGGACGCGTTCCGATGATTGTTAGGATTTTCATATATTGACTCTGATCCAGAAACTGGTCGGTTCTGAATTGGGAAATTTCTCCCGCATCTCTTTAAATTCAGGAAAGAGTTTCTTAAGTAATTTCGGGTACTTTATCATCAAATAATTTCCCGGCCAGATAATTTCGTAACGGTTATTATATGCTAAAAATGCCTGAAGTAAGTACTGTTCGTTCCAAAACCAATTATATTTAAAGTAAACCCCAGGATAAGGTTTCGGTAAACTAATGTCATGAATATGGATCAGAACGCCTGGTTTAAGTCGGGGAATTATCTCTAAAAATTCATATTGTACGTCACCGCCGGGTTTTAAAACATGAGTTGAGTCTAAAAATAGAATATCGTTGGCTTCTAGAGATTCAAAAAACCTGATTGGTATTTCCTGGACATTTTTTTTGATAATTTTAGATAGTTTTTTTAGCTCACGGTTTAAACGAAGAGGATAAGGATCAATGGCGAATAATTTTGTTTTATGGTTGTCTAATTTTTTATTGTTTAAGCAGGCAAGCTGTGCTAATTTGGTGGAATTACCAGCACCTATCTCGATTATTTTTTTCGGCTTAAATAAACGAATAAAGGAATAATAAATATGAGCGTCGATTGCCATAAAAGTTCCATTCAGAAGAGTAAATTTACATTTCCGGAATTCCGTCAAATAAGGATTGATTTTTCCCAGTAGCCAAAAAGAGTAATCATTAGAGAAATTTAATCCTATTAGTTTATTTTTGTATCGATTTAAAAAATCGAGTTCAACCTTTTCCGGAATCGGTAAATAATAATGTTTTTTTAAGAAATAATAACCAAGACGCGAAAACTCATTCTGAATATGCGGATTACTATAATCTCCAGATAATAAGACAGCTATCAAATCTCGGTTTCGGTGTTCGGAAAGCAGCTTTAAAAGCAGTTTCTTTTTAAGATTTTTAACAAATTTAGTCATTTAAGAAGTCGTTTTGGAAATTTCCTTTCGAAAGGAGAGCCTGAACCTGGTTTTGATTTAGCACATGGTTTTTTGAGTTGTATTCCGTTTTCAGCAACTTCATTCTATTTTTGTATTTACCAATTTCTGGAAGAATCGGTAGAATAATATAGAATCTACCTTTCATAATCGTCCGATAACCCTCTTCTTCCGAAACCAGAGATTCATGAATTTTTTCACCCGGACGGATTCCGGTAAAGATTATTTTTATTTTCTTCTCACCAATTAAGGCCTTTGCAATATCGATTATTTTTGCAGAATACGCCTTAGGCACATATGTCTCGCCGCTTTTACCCTTCTTTAAAGCAGTAAAGATCGTATCGACGGCTTCGTCAAGAGTTAAGAGAAATCTGGTCATTTCAGGAGTAGTCACTGTCACTGGACCACCGATTTTGATCTGTTCAAAAAACAAGGGCAAGACAGATCCTCGCGATGATAAAATATTGCCATAACGGACGCAGACAAATGTTGTTTTTGGACAATCTAAATTTGCCCTGATGAAGATTCTTTCCTGAATTGCTTTTGTCATTCCCATAATATTTACCGGTTTACAAGCCTTATCTGTGGAAATTCCAATCACGTTTTCAACCGAAAAATTATTTTCCTTAATAGCTCTGATAATATTTTCTGCGCCAATAATATTCGTCTGAACTGCTTCAAAGGGAAAATATTCACAAGTAGGCACTTGTTTTAAAGCCGCAGCATTAAAAACAACATTAGCTTCTTTAAGTAAAGAACAAACACTGTGGTAATCCCGTATATCACCAATAACAAATTGTAAAAGATTTTTGAAATTATTATAAATAATTTCGTCGGTCGCCACTTTCTTATGTTGGTATTCCAACCGCATGGTATGCTGTTTTGCTTCGTCTCGCGAAAACACAATTATTTTCTTCGGTCTTCCCAATTCCTCAGACAGCAGTTTTTTTACCAGCACTCTGCCTAAAGACCCTGTTCCACCTGTTATTACTACGGTTTTATTTTTTAACATAATCTTTATACATTTTTCTTACCATCTCCGGCCACTTTGGTATTTTGAAATCGACTAATTTATAAAAACGTTTACTGTCTAGACTTCGATTACAGACAAAACTTTTATCAGGCCTAATTTCAACGCCAACATTGTATACCTTTTTAAGTAAGTTAAGAAGATTAAACTTACTGATGGGTTTCCCCCCGACATGCCAAATTCCATTTATACTGGGATAATTGATGATGATTTTTGAAATTATATCAGCAAACTGCAGCGTTGTCAGACCGCTAAAAATGGCATTCCTGTATCCCTTAATTGCCTTTCCCTTTTGGGCAAAAAACCACTCAACCAAGCCACTACCACCTTTTAATTCATGTCCGATTAGAGAAGTTCGGATGGTTAAGAAGTCTCCATAATTTACTTCTCCTAGTAATTTGCTTCGACCATATAGATCTTTTGCATCAGCAGCATCATTTTCACTATAGTTTCCTTTGTCGCCGGAAAATACACAATCAGTGCTTATATGAATTAGTTTAGCTTTATAACTTGTACAAATTTTTGCCAGCTGGTGAGGAAAAAGTGAATTAACGGTAATATTGACAACCGGATCTTTAGCTAAGACATTTTGCTTAATAATACCGATGCAGTTAATTACCATTTGGGGTTTGATCTTCTTAATCGCAGAAGCTAGACGAAGAGGATGAGAAACAGATATATTGGTTAAAGTCTTTTTCTTGTCAAAAATATTAAAGGAGGAGACTGATTGATAATTCCCTTTAATCGTCACGTAGGTATCAAATCGATTCTGAAAATATTGCCAAATTTTATGACCCAGCATTCCGGTTCCCCCTAAAATTAAAATCTTTGGTTTCATATCAGTTTTTTGCTCTCTTAATTACTTCTTTATAAAGTGTTATATGTCTTCTCACATAATCGGTAAAGTTATAATTTTCTTCGGCAATCCTCCGTGCCGATAAACCTATTTTTTTTCTTTTTATTGAATCTGAGATTAAATTAGTGATTGTTGCAGCTAAAGCATTGCTATCTTTGTAATCAACAGCAATCCCTCCTTTTGGCGCAAAAACAGTTTTAGCTAAAGCAGTTTTTGAGAAGACAACTACGGGTTTGGCACAAGCCATCACCTCAACCGCCATTAAACCAAAAGCTTCTGCAACAGATGGCATAAGAAATAGATCGCAAGCATTATAAGCCTTGGCTAACAGTTTTTCATTATCAATCCAACCAAGATCGATTATCTGAAATTTTGTCCTAAACTCATCAAGTAACCCCCGATCATCAAAAGAAAGTAAACTAATTCGCTGCCTTAAGTTTAATTTGTGTAATGCCTCTTTAATAAACTGAAAGCCTTTAAAATCATTAAAGCTGGCCCTAAAACCAATAACTATATTTTTAGGAGGAAAAACACCCATCTCTTTTTTTGCTTGGGCTATTGATGATGGTTTGAAAATATTAAGATTAATGCCAAAAGGAATATAGTGAATTCTATGTTGGGAAATTAATGGGCTTTTTTTAGCAAATTTGAACATCCATTCTGATCCAACAATAAGATCGAATTTGGAATTATGGTAAATAAATTTTTTAATTTTCCACATTAAAGCAGTATTATCTTTAGACATTATTAATGGCGTCTTAAGATTAGGACATAAACCACAACCAATTTTCCATCTCCTACAGCTAAAAGGATGAATGCAATGTCCGGTTAAAGACCAAGGGTCATGGAGTGTCCATACTGTTGGTTTAAGATGAGTAAGAAAAGGTAGGCTTAATAAACTGAAAAAATTTGGATAAATTATGTGGTAATGGACTAAGTCAGTCTTACGGAATCGTCTGTCAAAAAATAATCTCCAAGAATAGGGATATAAAATAGATTGGACGCCCAAAGAATATTCTAAATTCTTAAGAATGTTTTTGAAGATTCTACTATGTTGAGGACTCATTAGCCAAGTATGAGGGTCGTTTGTATTTTTATTCCATAAACATTGTTGCGAATAAATTCCCAAACTTAATAACTCCTGATGCAAGGAGGTACCATTGAAACGCTTTCCCATTAAATCAGTAAAACCAATTTGAAGAATTTTCATTTGATGAATTTCTTGATTAACTCAATAAAATTTTTTGATCTTCGATTTGTATTAATGATGTTATTTTTTCTCTTTACTAACTCAACAGCCTTTTTAAGACCTTCGTTTTGAGAATATTTGGCAGTTAAAGATTTTTCATGACGACGGAAATAATAAAGAGGCTTATTAAGGTGAAAGGGTTTAAATTTCCTTGAAACTCTTATCCAGTAATCGTAGTCCTCAACTAAAGGAAGATTAATATCGTAATTCCCAATCCTTTTTTTAACTTTTTTCGAATACAAAAAACAGGCCCCAATACCGTTCTCTAAGGCAAAATTTACTTCATCATTTAAATTAATTAGAATTAATTCGGAAGGATCATCGTCCTTAAAATGATAATAATTACAATAGACAAAGTCCCCTTTATTTTTTTGTAAAAAACTCACCATAATTTTAATCGCTCGTCTGTCATAGTAATTATCATCGGATGTCCAAGTAAGATAAGACCCCTTGGCTTTTCCGAAACCAGTATTTAAGGAAGCCGCAAGACCACGATTCTTTTTATGTCTGATTAGTTTAATTCGTTTATCTTGGTAGGATTTAATTATTTTAAGAGTACCGTCTGTTGAAGCATCGTCAACTATTAGAAGTTCTATCTTTTTATATGTCTGGTTAAGACAACTATTAATAGATTGGGAAATATATCCTGAACCGTTATAGGTAGGCAGAACAATACTAACTAAGGGATTGGTTTTTCTCATTTGTTCTAATTTCCTTTATTAATCTTGTAACAATCCGCTCACTGGCTTTTCCGTCACCATAGGGATTTTTCAGATTAACCATTTTGTCATATTTCTTCTTATCTTCTAACAATCGTATTGTTTGTGTAACTATTTCATTCTCGTCTGTACCAACCAATTTAATTCCTCCAAGCGCAAGTATTTCCGGGCGTTCAGTCACACTCCTTAATACTAAAACCGGTTTCTTTAGACTTGGAGCTTCTTCCTGAATTCCTCCTGAATCAGACAAAATCAAATATGAAGCCTTCATTAATTGAACAAAAGTAGCATAATCAGTAGGATTTATTAGCATTATATTCTTTATGCCTTTTAATATTTCTTTAGCCGTTGTTTGCACTTTTGGATTTAAGTGCATCGGAAAAATAATGAATACTTCCGAATCATATGACAAGGCAATATGCCTAAGAGCAAGGCAGATGTTTTTTAAAGGTGGTCCGTGATTTTCCCGACGGTGAGCGGTGGCTAAAATTAATTTTCTCCTGGCAGGAATTTTTTCAAACAATGTTCCATTTACCGAAAAATCCTGATTCGCCGTCCAGAATAATGAGTCAATGACCGTATTTCCGGTCACAGCAATTTTATCTTTCGAAACCCCTTCCCTAACTAAATTATTTCTTGCTTCAACAGTATGAGCAAAATATAAACTGCTAACCGAATCAATAACCCTCCTGTTCACTTCTTCAGGGAAAGGCCGTAAATTATCATCAGTTCTTAAACCGGCTTCGATATGAACCACTTTGATTTTTTGATAGAAAGCAGCCAAAGCCGCTGCCATAGCCGTAGTTGTATCGCCTTGTACAACCAGGTAATGGGGTCTTATTTGTTTAATAATTTTTGTCAGTTTTGAGAGCACAGTTGTAGTCACATATTCAAGACTTTGGCTTTTTTTCATTAAATTAAAACCAAAATCAGGTTTTATCTGAAATAATTTTAGAAGTTCGTCAACCATTTGCAGGTGCTGACCGGAATTAAGAATAATTATCTTGAAATCTTTCGGGTACCTTTTTAGTCTACGGATGAGTGGAGCTAATTTAATCACTTCCGGTCTTGTCCCAAAAATAATCAGTATTTTAGTCATTTTTAATTCCTTCCCAGGCAATGAACAAACCGTCCGGTTTAACTTCGTTATTATAAGGTATTTCATGATATTTAACTTCCAAGCCACTTATTTCAAGCATTTCTCTAACGTCTCCGGGATTAAACCATTGTTCCCATTCACTAAGTTTTAATTTTCCTAAATATTTTTTATTCTTATCGATAATCATGATTTTTCCGCCTTTTTTAAGAACTCTCACCATTTCGCTGATTGCTGCTGAGATTCTAACCGCATGTTCTAACGTTTCGATACAATAGACAAAGTCAAAAAACCCATCCGGATAGGGGATATTAAGTATAGTTCCCACCTGTTTATTCACCTTTTTCGGACAAAACTTGATTATCTTTTCGGAAATATCAATCCCATAAAGTAAACTCTTAGGATATCTTTTCTGGATTATCTTAAGATATCTTCCTTTGCCACAACCTATATCCAACACTTTCTTTTGATTGGGACTAACTAAAAATCGTAATAATTCAGTCACTCGTCCATCATTTATTTTTATTTTTGACGGAAAAATTGTCTCGTCTAAATTAAAACTGGTTTTGATTTTCCAGAAATTCGCATCCAAAAAATACTTCACCGCCCAACTAATTTCTTCCTTAACAAAATAATCGGCGCCAGACCCTTGGCTTCCGTAGAATCCACCGGAGCGATTTTGGCATTTTTGTAAAAATTTTACGGCGGAGTTCGCCCTGTCAGTTATTGCCAGCTTGTACCAAATCAAGGCATATTGGGCAACAGCTGGCAGACAAACCCATGAAATACCAGGATAAGCCGGCACACCACCATTATCCTGTTGATAAAGACTCACCTCTTGCATTCCTTTTTTTGCCAGATCGATTTCTCCTAAATCAACCAAGGAATCGATTATATAAGCATGAAAATGTGACAGAAGATTGAAGTCAACTAAATCTTTTCTTTTTTTATAATAGGAAAGCACTTTCTTGGCAGTAGTAATATATTTTTTGTTATTCAGTTTTCGGCCTGTCTCAACTAGAGGAGGCAAAACATAAAGATGGATCCGTTCATCAGCTATATTCCCCCATAACGCAGTTGAGTGCGTTACCATTCTTCCGCTGGGCAATACCTGTTCACAGAGATAATCACAGGCCCGGATGAGGGTTTTTTTTACTTCCGGAAAGTCGTCGATTGCCTTCACCAAACCACGAGCCGCTTGTCCGGTATCAAAGGTATAAGGTGTACCATCAGGCGCGGAAAAAGAACCATCCTTGTTTTGTCTCGAAGTTAAAAAACGACAATATTTTCTTGCCAGCTCCTTTTCTCCCCAATCATAAAGAGTGGGAATTAAATATCCTGTAACTTCAGGATAGGGTTGGCGATTTTGGGAGGTAGTGATTATTCCTCCCCTTTCTGCTGAATTTTCAGCTATCCAATCTAGAGCGTTATTAATACTATTAATGGTATTTCTTTTTTTCATCATTTGGTTAAATATTATTCGGAACATTTTCATGAAAAATTCTCTCTTAACAATTTAATATAATCTTCTGTCTTCTGTTGTAATTTAGTCACTCCCAATATAAGCTCTTTTTTTATTTGACTCCTTTTATTCCATAATCGATTAGTTTTTTGGATAATTTCCTGATAAAGCTGACTTCCATTTTTTATTTTTCGAAGATCAATTATGGAATCTTTCTGCCCTAACATCTCTCCGATAATACCATCCGTTTTATGACTATATGAAAAAGCAATCGTTGGTATACCCACCGATACTGCTGCTATGTTAGCGTGCATTCGTGCACCAATAAAAAAATCTGCATAAGTTTTTAAAAACAGTCTATAATCTTCGTGTGAATGCTCTTTATTTAAGATGTAAACTTTTCGACGATTTCTTAATTTCTCTACAATTTCCTGGCTAATAACTCGATCATCATTACCCTCGCCAATCACATGTGGAAGAAATACAATCGACGCTTTATATTCCTTCTGTAAATAATTGATTGTTTTAACGAGTGCCAGCATGAGTTGATTGACTTTTTGGTTATTATTAATCCCTAAGAAAGCGTATTTTGCGATTAAAGCACTTAGTGAAATCACAAAAACCGGTTTTTTAATATTTTTAATTTTCTCTGATTTTAAAAAAAGCGAAAGATTTTTAAGAGGAGAAGGAGCTAAACTAAATGCCAAATCAGGAAGAATAATTATTTTCGGTTTTGTAAGATTTAATTGCTTAAGGTTGTTAACGGAAAGAGTTTCTCGGGTAACAATCACCTCTATGTTATTTAAAATTTTTGAAGCCAAATTCTTACTGATTCTCTGAGTAAAAGGTCCAATCGATTCCCCCATTACAATAGTTGGCTTTCTCAATAATATGGCAATTAATAAAGATTCAAAGTAAATGTAAGGTATCCCGTAATCCTCTGTCAGATTATCTCCACCACGATGTATTATTAAATCAGCTTTAATAAATTCCAGTAAACTCTTATCGATAAACTTCTTAAGAGGCGAAGATTGCAAAATCGCAGAAGAGCTTGTGAGATGTAATATCAAAACCGAAAATAAAAGTTGTGAAGAATTAAGGAATGATAAAAAATTACTCTCGTTTTTTAAGAAACGAAAACTTTGTATCACCGGATAAGTCACCCGTGGTTGATCAATTTTAGGAGTATGGGAAGAAATAACAAGCTTCGCTTTAGGGAATGCTTTTTTAACTATTTTAAGTGTTCCTGATAAAATGGCTGCATCTCCTTTATTCAGCATATCCGCTTGATTGATTATTAAGATATTGTTTATCTTTTGAAAATGTTTTTTCTTAGAAATAAAAAGATTTAATAATAGAAAGTGATTAAATTTTGCAGCAACGTAAAATATAGGATTAAGAGTGAGGGAAATTATTCTGAAAATGAACAGACGCATTTGTTTTCCAAGCCTTTTTAATTGCGGTAATATGCGTGCTTTCCAATAATAAATAAAGGGCCAGAATATTCGTTGTTGATAAAACCACCTAGTTAAATAGAAATTGGCGGCCTCGGGGTAAGAACCTGATCCGCCAACCCGATAATTACCTTTAAAAACAGGTACAGTTACTCCGAAGAACGATAAGAGTTTAGTACGATAATAATAGCTATCCTTTTTAAATTTTAATGAGACTTTTTGAGACCTAATCAACATTTCCTTATCGACATTAGTTCCACAAATTACTTCATGTTTAATCGCGCTTTTTAATAATTTCTCACCAATCGACGTCCTAATCACGGCAATTGATGTACCTAAAGTATCTTTTTCATACTCTGATACCCAAGCGTCACCAAAAGAAATATCAGCCAGTTCTGCTAGTGAATCAGTACACAATGTGCATCTTCTTGGTGTGAATTTCTCCAAAAATTGCCAATAGAATCCTAAAGGAAAGAAACGGCTTGTATCATTTTTGAGTTTAAGAGTCATACCACCCGGCCAACCGTTACCACGATAGTTAAGTCTGACAACATCCTGTTTATTGATATTGTTTACCTTAAACCAAAAATCCAGTCCCGCTTGAGTTGTTTTAGTTTGGCAAAATAAACCAAAATGATAAATAATTTTCTCTCTTAGACTTTTATTGGTTAACTGAGCAATCCTTAAAGCAGCTAGATGGCAAGGTTGACCAACGACAGCATATTTACCTTTCTTATTTAAGATTTCCGGTATTAGATGACCGATCGAACCAGAGAGATAGTTCGACCCCGAAGCGTTAATAACCTCTTTTGGGTTTCTGGCGATATATGCTTTGGGTATTAACGGATTTTCCTTGTTATAACCTAGAACAACCGCACCACTAATCAATTTCTCTTCCAAAGCATGAACAAGCAAAGTAGTAACAAGGCCACCTGAAGCGGCTTGATACCTATGAGTACCATCAGTTGCCCATCCTGCCCAAATACTGCGGTAATTACCAATTAAGATGTTTTTTGGCTCTTTTCCAAAATAAACACGGTTTAGTTTATTAAAATCGATGTTTAGTCCTGGACAACCATACTGACAAAAACCACAACGAATGCATAAATTTTTTGCGAAAACTTCAAGGACGTCCTTTGCTAATTTTCTGGTTTGTGCTACTTTTGTCATGATTTTACTTTATGAGAATTTTTTGCAGGAAGATGATTTGATTCTTTCTTTCTTTTTTAATCAGTTTTGGGCTTAAGGAAACAATAGCTTTATTGATTCTAGAAAGACCTAACCGCTCAAACATATAGAGACGTTTATCACCTTCGACAAAATACAATCTTGCTCTTTTACCATAAGCTAAAGTAGCAATTGCCGCATGAATACGGTCGGTGAAAGTAATACTCGCTTGAGAATAAAGGTTAAGATAATCAGAAGCTAAATCGGAAATCAAAGTATAAGGTTGTTCAAAGAATTCTGGCTTACAAAACTCAGGCCAGTTACTATGGTGTGTCCGAATCACCAAACGGTTCCCCGGGTTGATTTCCGGCTCAGCAGAAGAGTCAAAATTAATCACTAGATATTCCGGAAAATTTAGCTTGATCGGTTTATAAGCCTCTTTAAGGAAAAAGCCGTTATCAATACCATCATAGCTATAAGTTGCCAGATCTTTATAATTCTTGAAAGTATATCTGTCTCGGGAAATGAATCCATAAATATGAATGTCACGTAATAGTTCCCGAACTTTATCAATTTCCCGATCACTGTAATATTGTGCTCCTCCGCCAATGATGATTATTTTAGTACCACGTTTAGTAAAATTTCTTAATGTCTTTGCTGCTCCACGAAGATGATCTTCACACATTACCATTCCTCCCATTACCAGATAATCACAATTAACCATTTCGTCAACCGGCAAAGTATTGGCTAATTTCCCCGCTCTTAAAAAGAGATAATTGGACATACGACCGATATGGATAACTGTTCCTCTGTCTTTTAACGCACTATTAATGGAAGAAATAATCCCCATATCAATAAAGGCGTTGCCAATGTTGGTTGGGTAGCAGCTACTATTGAGTAAAATTTTTATTTTTCGCATATTTATTATTTAAGACTCCATTTACCAGGTATTTTTACGATTGGTGTGTACTGCGCCATTTTTCGGCTGATTAGATCTGGTTGTATCCAAAAGAATTTATTGAAAAAATTGCCGTTCCAGTAATCAAAGGTGATATTATGAGTTTTGTCATAAACGGTAACGGTTAACCAATATTTATTTAATAATAGTGGCAAATTATCAATCCGACACTCGACAATACCATTTGTAGGAATATTTTTAAGACTAATGTTGTCAAAATGGGTTCCTAAAACCGATACCGTTATCCCCTCACGATTAACGATCGCTATTTGAAAGATTGCATCATTGATGGGTTTTTCTGCTTTGTACCCGATTTGAATATTTATGCACTCCCCCGGGGCAAATTCCTTTTTTTCCATGTCATCACCGTCTAAAAACTTTACTCCGGATATTTGAATCTCCTTTGTACAATGAGGAAACCCGGGGACGATATCTTTAACGTTACCTTGTTTATCTAATAATTTATTTATCAAGGTTTGGTAATTATGTATCACTTTATGGATTTTTCCAATACTCTCGATTCTTCCTCGGTTAAGAAAAATTCCCCGATCACAAAATTTTTCGACTGTGGCAAGATTATGAGAAACTAAGATTATTGTGGTGTGATTTATTTTTTTAATTTCATTAATTTTTTGATAGCATTTTGTAATAAAAACACTGTCCCCAACTGCCAACACTTCGTCAACTAATAAAATATCCGGTTCAGAATGTACTGCCACCGCAAATCCTAGTCGCACATACATACCGCTGGAATACGTCTTTACCGGCGCGTCAAGAAAATTACCAATATCGGCAAACTCAACAATGCTTCTAAATTTCTTATGGGTTTCTCGAGTTGTCATTCCCAAAATCGCACCATTAACATAAATATTCTCTCGACCGGTTAAAAGAGGATGAAAACCGGCACCAATCTCAATCAAAGCTCCTACTCTTCCTTTCACTTTAATTTTTCCTTTATCGGGCATAAAGATACCGTTTAAAAGCTTGAGTAGCGTGCTTTTCCCGGAGCCGTTTGGACCAATTATTCCTAAAGATTCTCCTTGTTTAACATCGAAAGAAATATTATTCACAGCCCAGAATTCACCGGCTCTTAATTTTGAGGAATGAGTTGGTATACCAATAAAACTTTTTGAGATATCGGTTAAACCATACCTAATCGACTTATTTAGTTGTCTGCAATACTTTTTAGAGACATTATCTGCTTCAATTACATAAGAGTTCATCATATTCTTTCGGCTAATTTTGACTCGGACATATAAAAGACATACCATCCCATCAGAAAAATAACCACCGAAAACAGGATAGACAATAAATAACTTTCGGCATCTTGAAAGTTGCCAGATATTATTAGATTACGCGGGCAATTTATCAGATAAAAAACCGGGTTATATCGATTTAACAGGCTTAATATACCCGCTTTGGGAATCACATACATAATCGGCATTAAAAATAAAACAAAATTCATGAAGATACTAACAAAATTGACTGTATCCCGAACTACCACATTTAAAAGTGAAGTAATAAATCCTAAGCCCAGAGACAATAAAATAAGCGGAATAATAAATACGGGTATCAGAAAAAGCCAGATAGATGGAAACAAACCATAGAAGAAGTAGATCAAAATTACTAAAATAAATTGCACGAAGAGATCAATCACCATCTGCCCAATCGCGGAAAAGACCAATACTTCCCTGGGAAAATTAATTTTACCAATCAGCGTGCCTGCAGAAGTAAGACTATTTGTTAGAGCTACCCAACCACTGCCGAGAGTATACCAAAAAATTATCCCTAATAATCCAAAGATTGGATAAGGGACGGGTATTGACCCGATCACGATAATACCTGAGACATTCAATAACAGGAACGCAACCATCGTCATAAAGGGAGTGATAAATACCCAAAGCCATCCAAATAAAGATTGTTTATATTTTGCTTTGATATCCCGCGTAATTAATCTGAGAATTAACTCCCTGCTATTAATTAAACTTCTTACCATTAACGGTAAGGCTATATTTAATCCTTCTTTTAAATGAGGCCTGTAAATTTTAACATCTGTTTCCATCTTAAGTTAAAACATGATTTAAATATGTTTCGATTGTTTGTCTTGGGATCCATTTTAATTTTTTCTTTATTTTTGTGATATTAGCTAATTGACTGATTCTGTCTTGACTTCTTACAAGAGATTGTAATTGTACAATTTTTAAGTCTTTTTTGGTAATCGTTTTACATATCTTGATAATATCCATTACAGAGCGCTCTTTACCGAAACCAATATTAAAAACTTCAAAATCATCTAATTTTTTGGTTCCTATCAAGTAAAGTGCTCTTACTACATCTTCAACATGAATATAATCTCTCTTCGTGTGTAGATTTCCTATTTTAATAATTTTTGAACCTTTTTGAATTTGCTCAATTATTGACGGAAGGATATGAGGGTTTGTCTCTCTCGGGCCAAACACATTAAATAATCTAGCAATGATTACATTTTGTTTTGTCTTTTGATAATAAAGTTTGACAAGATATTCAGCTGTATATTTTGTAATACTGTAAATATCTTGAGGTTCAATCGCTGACTCTTCAGTTAAATTAGCCTGCTGTTCTTTATAAATTGCTCCAGTTGAAGCAAAAACTAAACTTTTAAGCTTAAGTTTCTCACAGATTGTCAATAGGTTGTTAACACCTACAACATTAACTCTGATTGTTAAATAAGGTTTTAAATTACATAAAGGAATATAATGCATCGCAGCTAAATGATAAACAATTGAAGGATTAAAATTCACTATCTCTTTTTGCATCAATTTAAAATCTAATATATCTCCTTTAACAATAGTTAAATTATTGTCTTTGGGTAAATATTCTCTTTTGCCAGAAAAAAAATTATCTAGCACTAAAACAGCGTATCCTTTTGCCAAAAAAAATTCAGTTAAATGGGAACCAATAAAGCCTGCGCCTCCTGTTATCAAAACTTTTTTATTAATAGTCTTTTTTGACATTTTCATACAAATCAATTATTTTAGGTTTAATCACGTCCTGCATTAATTTTTTTTTAACAATTTTGAAATTAATTTCCGTTCCTAAATCAACTAACTTATCATTGGTTAATGCTGTCTTAATCGCAGC
>JAMCVO010000068.1 GCA_023475715.1 Actinomycetota bacterium | reverse complement strand
TAAAAAATGGCTGAAGGAATTTGAAGATATAGGTATTTACCCGCTTCACCTGGCCGGAAGCGGTCCGGCAATTTATTTTATTTCCGATGATGAATCGGAGGTTATTGAAGCTGCTGAGAAAATTTCAAGTATTACAAATTTAAGCATATATATAACCAGAACAGTGCCATAGAAACTTTATTTCAGGCATTTCCACTACTATTCTTCCTGTTTTTGCAAAAACAGGTATTTGCTGCCCATCATATAAAAAGCAGTATAATAAAATTCCCCCTTTTTTCTATAAAAAATTCTTTGATTGTCTTGAAGAGAACAAAATAATTATTTAAAACTCACATCTATAATTTTATTTTTTACGGATATAATGTGAAACAATTTTAATTTATAGAAGTCTGTAAAAATAAATAAATATTTTAAACTTCAAGACAGAATTTTATTTAAGATTTTATATAGATTAAGGAGAAAAAATTGAGTCAGATAAAAAAGGTAGTATTGATAGAAACAAAATCACCAGGCTTGCATGTTTTCAGTGCTGCCAAACTTCCTAGGCTCGGTATAGCACTGATTGCCACTATTCTTGACAAAAATGGTTTTGAAGTTAAAGCATATTGCGAAGATTTTGCTCCGATAAACTACAGCGAGATCAAAGAAGCTGATCTGGTTGGTATATCCAGCATTACTTCCACATCCACAAGGTCCTATAAATTAATAAGCGAAATCAGAAAGGTAAATCCTGATGTTCCGATTGTAATGGGGGGTGCTCATCCGACTTTTATGCCCGATGAAGTAATTGAAAATGGTTCCGATTATGCAGTAAGAGGTGAAGGTGAGAAAACAATCCTGGAACTGATAAGTGCTGTCGAGGGTAAAATCAAACTGGATGATATAGACGGGCTTTCGTTTAAAAAAGATGGGAACATTATCCATAATAAAGACAGGGAATTAATTGAAAATCTGGATGATCTGCCGTTTCCTAATTGGTCACTGCTTGAAAACCACGAAGAAATCAATTATATGCCTATCCAGACTTCGAGAGGATGTCCTTACGCTTGCAAGTTCTGTTCTGTTATCAAGGTCTTTGGCAGAAAGTATAGGTTCAGGAGTGTTGACAGTATAATTGCCGAGATAAGTTATGTTTTAAAAATTTTTGAGGGAACTAAAGCAAAGAGGATATTCTTTTATGATGACAATTTTTCGGCTAACAGGAAGAGAACCAAAAGTCTTTTAAGAAAAATTATAGATCAGAAGATAAAGATGCCCACATGGTTTTCACAGGAAAGGCTTGATATTTCAGAAGACGAGGAACTCATCGAGCTGATGGCAAAAACCGGCTGTAAAAGAATTATGGCTGGAATCGAATCCGTAAATCCCAAAACTCTTGAAGAATATAACAAGGGGCAGAAAGTCGAAGGCATTAAGGAATCAATAAAAGTGTTACACAAGCATGGTATCGGAGTTCATGGAATGTTTGTATTGGGTGCCGAAAATGATGATATTGATTCAATCAAAAAAACCATGAGTTTTATTATGGATAATAAAATTGATACTGTTCAGATTATGATGCTTATACCTTTCCCTGGTACGGAAATATATAATGAGTATAAACAACAGGGCAGATTAATATTTGACGGAGCAAAAGACTGGTATCTTTATGACGGACATCATGTAGTATTTCAGCCTAATCTTATTGCGCCGTGGGATCTGCAAGCTAAGGTTTCAATCGATGTTCTGTCAAGCATTTATTCATATTACAGGGCATTAAGCTTCATTTTCCACAGGCAGATTGTCGATGGGCTATTAGTTATCTATTCAAATAAGATCCAAAAACAATGGACAAAAATCAATAAAGATTTCCTTGACAGTATGAAAAATATTCATATCGGCCCTTATAGTATGGAAAAAAGTATCTAGTTTTTTTCTTGTGACCTTTAGAGCACTTTTAACTTTTTTTCTTGTTTCAAGTATGGGCAGGGTGTTTCCAAGACATGTAATGACATCGAAATCACCGACCCTCACATTTACCAGTTCTTTGAATCCGCCGGTGATAAGTTTTACATTCCCCGATTTGACAACTTTTTCTTTTGCATAATCTATCATTTCCTGTGACGGATCCATGGCATATACTTCATCGATAAAAGAGCTGAAAAGCTGAGCGTGCCTTGCAGGACCGCAGCCTATGTCCAATAACTTTTTTGAATCATTTGATTTAAAAATGCCATAAAAGAAGTCTTTCTCGACATTAAACCTGTTTTCCCAGTTCATCTGCTTGTCATAAAGTTCCGGGCTGAATTTAAAATTTGATTCTTCTTTTTTCATGAATATTTTTCGTTTCCTATAATTGTTTTATATATTAAGTTTTATATATTAATCTTTTACCATATTAATTAACATTTATAAATTATAATCCATATTTTCTTTAAATAAAAAAATGAGGTAATTTAAAATTTATTTTTAAATTACCTCATGAAATATATATCCTGATAATCGTGCTGAACTCCTACGAGCTTGTCGAGCAGTTCCCTTTTATGATGGTCGTATACCATAATTATAGCTCCGGCTACGAATTTATCCGTATCCTCCCACGAATCACTGACAAAATTTTCCCTGATCAAGTCTCTTATTGCTTCGGATCTGTTTTTATATTTTCTGCTTTTTATAAAGCTGTCAAACTTTTTTAAAAGACTTTCCTCAATTGAAACACCAAATCTTTTTACTTTTTCCATGTTATCAAGTTATGTCCTGAGTATCGCAAATAAACTTAAATGTTTTGGTGTTTCAATTGAG
>JAMCVO010000750.1 GCA_023475715.1 Actinomycetota bacterium | reverse complement strand
GCGGCAATGAGATAAGGTTTGAAAAAGAATTGTTTTGGGGGTATTCCTTGATAAAATTGATTGCAGATTCAATATCCAGGCTAAATTTTGAACCATCTTTTCTAAGTTCCACTTCAAGCAGTTTATTTTCCAGATAATTTTTTCCCACGATTAATTTTAAAGGTATTCCAATCAAATCAGAGTCCTTAAATTTTACTCCTGCTCTTAAATTCCTGTCATCATAGAGGACTTCAATACCTTCGGAATTAAGCCTGTTGTATATTACTTCAGATGCTTCCGCTATGGCCTGGTCTTCAACGTTAATAGCTATGAGATTTACCAAAAAAGGCGCTATGCTCAGAGGCCAGAGTATGCCTTTTTTATCAAAGAGCTGCTCTATTACTGCTGAAAGTATTCTGCTTATCCCTATACCGTAACAGCCCATAATTACAGGCTTTAATTTTCCTTCACTGTCAAGAAAAACCGCCTCTAATTTTTCGCTGTAGCGAGTGCCCAGCTTAAAAATATGCCCGATTTCTATGCCTTTTTCAAACCTTATCTCATTGCCGCATTCTATGCATTTGTCACCTTCAAACGGGTAAACAAAATCATCCCATGCATCAGCAGTAAAATTATCAGGACAGTTTACATTTTTTAAATGATAGTCTTTTTTGTTTGCACCGGCTATAAGGTTAACTTCATATTTTAAATTATTGTCAGCATATATCTTAATTTTTGTGTCAAGACCTGTGGGACCGGCAAATCCTATTTTTAATCCGAGACTTTCTGCTTCTTCTCCGACCAGTTCCAATTTTTTACCAATTATTTTTTCAGCTTTTGCAATGTTTAATTCCCTGTCTCCGCTTACAAGAAATGCATAAATATTTCCTTCGCTATCTTTTAGCAGCATTGTCTTGATTATTTTACCTGCAGGTACTTTTAAATATTCTGCAAGTGATTTTATATCGGTTATTCCCGGAGTATGTATTTCTGTCAATTGGGACTTATGTTCAACACCGGAATTATTATATGTCTTTTTTTGTGAAAATTTCGCCATCTCAAAATTTGCAGAATATCCGCATTCCGGACAGTATGCTATTTCATCTTCACCATTCTTTGCAAGTATTATAAACTCATGGGAGTATTTACCGCCGATAAGTCCTGTGTCAGCTTCAACTGCAAAGTATTTTAAATTCAGCCTTTTGAGTATATTCGAATAACATTTATACATATTGTTATATATGTCATCCAGATCCTTTTCATTCGAGGAGAAGCTGTATGCATCTTTCATTATGAATTCCCTTGCCCTTAAAATCCCGTATCTGGGCCTGATCTCATCCCTGAATTTAACCTGAATCTGATACAGGTTTACCGGCATATCTTTATATGATTTGATCTGCTGGTAAGCAATATAGGTAATTATTTCCTCATGAGTGGGACCGAGACAAAATTCTCTTTCATTTCTGTCTTTTAACCTGAAAAGTTCAGGACCGTACTGGTACCATCTTCCTGAACGCATCCATAAATCAGCAGGCTGCATGGCAGGCATAAGTATCTCAATCGCGCCTGTTTTATCCATCTCTTCCCTGACTATTGCTTCTATTTTCTTTAACACTCTTAAACCTAACGGCATAAAAGTATATACTCCTGCCGCTATTTTTTTTATAAGTCCGGCCCTTGTTGATAAGGAATAGCTTGGTATTTCGGAACTGCCGGAATCCTCTTTAAATGTTGTCAAAAAATATTCAGAAAGTTTTACCACCTGACTCCCCTGTCTTCAATTTTTTCAAGTAATCAATTATAGGTATTTTTTAAATCTTTTTCGAATTCTTTAAGTACATCCTGGATTTCGATCCGCCTGTTTATTTTCCCATTTGCGAAAATAGCTGCTTTTTTTATACCATAAGCTATCCCGAGATCAGCATCTTTCGCTTCACCCGGACCATTTACAATGCATCCCATGACGGCAATGTTTAAGCTTTCCTTAATTCCTGAAGTCATATTTTCTACCTCTCCGACGATTTTCTTAAGATCAACCCTTGTTCTTCCGCATGTCGGACAGGAAATAATATTGACTCCATGATGTCTCAAATCCAGGCTTGAAAGTATGGTATAAGCAGCTTTGACTTCAGCCACAGACCTTTCTGTTAATGAAACCCTGATAGTGTCTCCGATGCCTTCCGAAAGCAGTATGCCTATCCCGACAGCGGATTTAATGGCACCTGTAAACATGGGGCCTGCCTCAGTTAACCCTACATGCAAAGGATAATCGATCTTTGAAGCAAGAGTTTTATATGCAGATACCGTATCTGGCACAGAAGAAGCTTTTGCCGATATTTTAAAATTGTAAAATTTCATCTTTTCCATCAGTCCGACTATCTCCATTACACTGTCTACAATTGAATTCAGTATGTTGCCCGAATTTTTTTTAATTATTCCTTTTTCAATTGAACCTGAATTCACACCTATTCTTATGGCGGCATTTTTTTCTTTTGCCTTGTTTACAATTTTTTCCAGCCTGTCAAAACCACCGATATTTCCCGGATTTACCCTTACGCAATCGGCACCCAGGTCGAGGGCACCTATTGCAAGTGAAGGATCGAAGTGTATATCTGCAACAACAGGAACCCTAAAAGCTTTCTCTCTGATAAGACTGCCCATTAAATTCAAAGACTCCGGATCAGGTATTGCCATCCTTATAATCTCACAACCGCAATTTACAAGGTCATTTATCTCTTCTTTTAACAGATTTTCGTTGGCACTTTTGCTTTTAAGCATTGACTGGACAATAATAGGATTTTT
>JAMCVO010000302.1 GCA_023475715.1 Actinomycetota bacterium | reverse complement strand
TTGAAAGTATTTATACTAAAAAATATCATGAACAACCTACAATATTAGCTGCATATACATACGATGCGATGCGAATGATTTTAAAAGCATTTAAGGTGGTAGGTTTCATTGATACACATAGTATATCTCAGATTAATTATAACGGGATCACCGGGGCATATATCAATAATGGTAAATTCCATCGTTCGACAAATTATATAATTTTGTCTGTCAATAAAGATGGATATAAATATGAAAAATAAAAGCCATTCAATAAAAACTATATTTATAAAAAAAATGGCATACTCAGCATTTATTCAGTTTTTTGTTTTTGGATTGATTTTGCTACTGGCAAAAGAGTATTTTGATAATAGTCAGATAGGATCATTATCGAAAAATTTAATTATAAATGACTCATTTACTACGGATGAAATCGGAAGATATCAGTTACTGAATAAATGCTTTGTAAGCTTAATGTTTGGCATTGTACAACTTAGAAAACGAACGTAAATTAGACTCAATAAAGTTTGTCTCCACTCAAAAACCATTGGAGAATCTGGGATCTTGTCAGTCAATTAGTGGCAATATCCATACAATTTGCAAAGCGGATAATGGTCAGTTTTCCGGTATAACTGCAATTAAAAAAGATGACCAAATACTTGGATATGTGATATCAAAAAAGCAATATAACTCGATTTTTTTAATACCTGCTTCTCATGGTCTTTTATTGATTTTAATAACGGTTATTGGAATATTTCTTTTTAATTTTCTATTTCTATTCTTATCTATGAGAAAGACCATTGCAAATAGCACAGGATATTTACTTGATTTTATTTCTTCACATCAAAATAATAATGCCACTGAATTTTCGAAAGTAGATATTGATGAGTATAGACAAATAGCAACTAAATTTATTGAGGAACATAGCCAAACATTAAGCTTACAAAAGGAAAAGGCATACTATGATGCAAGAAAAAAGATTGCTGAGCAAGTTGCTCATGACATCCGGTCACCATTAGCGGCAATTAATACAGCTTTATCTGATGTGACTTCAATTTCAGAAAATAAGCGTATTATGATTAGAAGTGCAGCTAAGAGAATTAATGATATTGCGAATAATATACTATCACAGTCAAAACATAATTCTTCTGAGTTGGGAAGTAACGATTTAGATAGAAATATATTACCTGAATTAATATTTGTTGTTTTAGACAATATCGTTTCTGAAAAACGGTATGAATATCATAACTCAAAAATTGACATCCAATTAAAAGTATCACCATGTTGTTATAGTAGTTTTTCTAATATTAATCTAGTTTCTTTTAAACGAGTATTATCAAACCTTATAAATAACAGTATTGAAGCTATTGATTGTAGTGGGTTCGTGATTATTTCCCTCCGATGTGATAATAACCAGGTTGAAATTACTATTGAAGATAACGGATGTGGGATTCCTTCAGAAATTCTACCCCAAGTAACTGAGCAAGGATTTAGCTTTAATAAAAAAAATGGTGCTGGTTTTGGTTTATCCTATTCTAAAAAATACATAGGATTGCTTAATGGAAAAATAGAACTTCATTCAGAAGTTGGTATAGGTACAAAAGTTACAATTTTTTTACCTCGCTCTAATCCCCCTGTTTGGTTCTGTGAAGCATTATTTATTAAAAATCAATCGGTAATTATTGTATTGGATGATGATCCATCAATCCATGAGGCATGGAATGAAAAATTTATAGGTTTTTCTGACATTAGGATAGTACACTTCTATAATGCATCTGATTTGACATTAAAAAAAATAGAAGAATTAAAACCTGATATATATCTAATTGACTATGAGTTACTTGCAGATAATAAAAACGGATTGGACGTTATTGCTGATCTTGAATTAAAAACCAAAGCTTTTCTAGTAACCAGTTGTTTCGAAGACTTGACTGTACGCAATCGATGCAAAAAACTTGATGTTCAAATTATACCAAAACCATATGTTCCTTATATTAAGATTAACCTCTGCCATCAGCTTTTAAGTAATGCACCCTTCGTTTTTATTGATGACGATGAAATGATGCGAACTACTTGGGCCTTTGCTGCAAGTGATGCGGGTTCACAAATCGCGCTTTATTCCTCCATGGATGAATTCATGAGTGTAATTAATGATTATACCAGTGATACAATAATTTATATTGATTCAGATCTTGATAACAATATCAAAGGGGAAATTGAAGCTAAAAAGCTTTTTGATCTTGGTTTCACGGAAATTCATCTAGCTACAGGACATTCTCCGAAGCGGTTTGAAAATATGCCTTGGTTAAAGTCTATTGTTGGGAAGTCGCCACCTTTTTAAAGAAGAAATTCCTATGAATTTAGAAGAAAAAAATAAGCTAATTCACGATGTTACGAATTCATTCGTAGTTATTAAAAGCATATCAAAATCAGCATCTAATTTTGTTAATAAAATCTTAGAAAATGATAACTCCCTTAGTGTTGCTCAAGCTGATTTATTTAAAAACGCAATGTTATCCCTTCAAAAAGAGATATCTAAGATTGAAATTATATTTCACGATAATTTTGATAAATGGTAGAAGTTCATTGATATGAAACCACCTTGTCCCAATCAATTGAGTTGGTTAAATTTCCTACTACGATACTAAAATTGTAATTATCATCTAATTTTTGGGACTCAAAAATATATTTTTTCCATTCAACCAGGTCTTCTTTATATTCATTTTCTGAAAACAAGAACAATATATTTTCTTTTTCTTTTATTTTTTTGATCAGTTCATCTGGAAAAGAATAATCTTTTAAT
>JAMCVO010000126.1 GCA_023475715.1 Actinomycetota bacterium | reverse complement strand
GATACGCACTCTCCTGCACCTTTTTCAAAAGCGTCTTTGTATCTGAATGCTTCCATTGCCTCTATCGTTTCCGTCTTCCAGTAAGGAATTACATTAGAATTGTATTTGTCTATTCCAAAATGTTTTCTGATATCTATATCAAAATAATATCTATCTCCTTCGTAACCAAAAAGGGCATTGCTTTTATTGATTATATCTTCGTCCAAAAATGATTTAAATCTGGAGATTTCCTTCTCTTTTGTTGTAAGCCCCCAGGTTTCCAGGTCAAGATTAAAATCAAAGTTATCCATTATAAATTGTTTTAGCCTTAATACTCTTTTGTATGGTGTCATACTTTCAATTTCTCTGAACCATGGATTCTCCTTCCATGCCCATATTATCGGAGACATTAAATTAGCCAGAACCAAACTGTATAAAAGCTCCGGGAAAATAAAAATTTCCATATCGGACAGCGTGACAGCAGATGAGTATTTTTCCATATCTTCTTTATTCATCATTATAAACACTTCTTCCTTTATGATATTTAAAATCAGTTTCTACTGCATAACTCTTGTTTATGGTTTAACATTATTATTCAAAATACTGTTTTCCAATATTTTAATTATTATAATATTGTATCTCAATGACTATCTTTTATCTTCATAATTTCTTCATTTTTTTGAATTATAATCAAAAGATATTAGAATAAAAATATAGTTTTTTCAGGTAAAAAGAAAGATAAAGAAATGAAAATACATTTAAAGAAAATACTTGTATCGTTACTGGTAATTATCGGCTTTGTTTTTTACGCGATTTACCAGCGTTATTTTAATGAGCAGCAAAATCTGGTTACTAATCCTTCGCTTGACAAATCTGCAGCTCAGACTGCTTCGGGGACGTCAGGTACTGCCTCAAATCAGACTGAAAATAAATCTGCCAGCCAGGCAGAAATCCAGCCTCCGACCGGTTCAACTGAAATATTGGCTGGTGGTAATGGAGATGATGAATATGGAGATGACGATGAAGAAGATGGTGCTTTTACATCGCAGCAGACAACGACATCTCCATCCAATCAGACAAACAACAGCAGTTCTGCATCAGCCACGTCCAGCAGTTCTTCTTCAGCAACCGGCACAACCTCAGGTAGTTCTTCCTCAACGACAACTACCATGGCTGCCGGAAATATCATTTACAAAGACGGACAGTATGATGGAAGTGCTGAAAGTGCTTATTACGGGCTGGTTCAGGTAAGAGCAATAGTTCAGAGCGGAAGGCTTACAGATGTAGTGTTTTTAAGCTATCCTAATGACAGAAGTTATTCGATTCAGTTAAATACTGATGCCATGCCGATACTTAAGGCAGAGGCTATTAAAGCTCAGAGCGCAAAGGTAGATATAGTTACCGGAGCAACTAATACCAGCAGAGCTTTCATTAACTCATTGTCAAATGCACTAAGTCAGGCACAGGTGTGATTATGAGTAGGACGGGTATAAAACAGACTAGAGATCTTATGGGAATGACAATTAATGCCGAAATAATAGATTCCGGTGCAAAAGATGCTGACCTTGACATGGTATTTTCCTATTTTGAAGGAGTCGAAAAAAGATTTTCTGTTTTTAAAGATGATAGTGAAATTACACTTTTTAATAATAAAAAATTAAGCAAAGATCAGTTAAGCGATGAAACAAAAACAGTATTTGCGCTTGCAGAAGAAACAAAAAGCATTACAAAAGGTTATTTTGATATAGTAACATCTGAAGGAGAATATAATCCTTCCGGTCTTGTAAAAGGATGGGCAATATATAATGCCTCAAAACTGCTTATTGAAAAAGGTTTTAAGGACTTCTATATAGAGGCAGGCGGTGATATCCAGGTCCATGGGTTAAATCTCCTGGGAAGAAGATGGAGTATCGGTATAGAAAATCCCTTTGACCCTTCTCAGATTGTCAAGGTCCTCTATCTGAAGGACAAAGGTGTTGCCACGTCCGGAACATACCGGAGAGGCCAGCACATCTATGACCCGTACAGCCCGGGCATTCCTTTAAGAGATATTGTAAGCATAAGCGTTATAGGTCCCAACGTATATGAAGCTGACAGGTTTGCAACCGCCGCATTTGCAATGGGAGATAAGGGAATAAGTTTTATTGAGAACCTGGACGGTTTTGAGGCCTATATGATAGACAGGAATGGAATGGCTATCCAGACGAGCAGTTTTGAAAGGTATTTGTAAAACATAATAATTAACGGAATAAAAGATGAAAAAAATAGACACATTTTTAAATAAAATTACGATGTACAGAGCAGTGCTTTATTGCCTGCTGCTCCTTCTTGGTGCAGCTATCGGTTTGAGTTTTTTTAAGCTGATGCCTTTCGGCACGCTTGACCTTGTTGTCAGTGCTGTATTTATAACTGCTGTTTGTTTCCTTTCGAATGCCGTATTCGCATGGGCTTTTAGGGCGCCAAGCAATGTTGAGTCGGTGTATATAACGGCACTTATCCTGGTCCTTATAATAACCCCTCCCAGGGCGTTTACCAATTTTTTGTTCTTGTCATGGATATCAGTTATCGCAATGGCGTCAAAGTATATATTTGCCGTGGGCAGGAAACACTTCTTAAATCCAGCTGCAGTTTCTGTGGCTCTTGTGGGTCTTATTGCCAACCAGTCAGCAAGCTGGTGGATTGCTAATCTGTATATGATACCGTTTGTAATAATAGGCGGCCTGCTTGTAGTAAGAAAGATAAGAAGGTTTGACCTTATTATAAGCTTTTTTACAGTGGCGTTGTTAACCAGTTCTATCTTTAACCTGATA
>JAMCVO010000196.1 GCA_023475715.1 Actinomycetota bacterium | reverse complement strand
TATTTCGTTCTTAATCAGACCGAAAGACAGAATTGGTCTGGTCGGAAATAATGGTGCCGGAAAAACAACATTGCTTAAAATCATAACCGGACTGCAGATACCTGACAGAGGCATAATTGAAAAACCCGGTGATCTGACCATCGGATATCTCCCCCAGCAGATGAAGCACACTGACGGAAGAACACTTTTTAATGAAGCAAAAACAGCATTTTCTCAAATTCTCGAATATGAAAATAAAATTTTACAGCTGCAAAACGAAATTGCAGACAGGACTGATTATTATTCCGCTGAATATCTGGAACTCGTCGATAAAATATCTGATCTGACCGCAAAAATTGAAATATTGGGTGCATCAAAAATAAATGAACAGATTGAAAAAACATTATGCGGACTTGGATTCGAACTTACCGATCTGTCAAGAAAAACTCAGGAGTTCAGCGGCGGCTGGCGTATGCGGATAGAACTTTCAAAAATCCTCCTTCAGTATCCTGATTTACTTCTTCTTGATGAACCAACAAACCATCTGGATATCGAATCAATACAATGGATCGAAGAATTTTTATCGGACTACCATGGTGCAGTTGTAATCATTTCGCATGACAGGACTTTTTTGGACAACCTTACTAACCGGACAATTGAAATTTCGATGGGCAAAGTTTACGACTATAAGGTTCCCTACTCACAATATATGGTATTGAGAAGAGAGCGCAGGCAGCAGCAGCTGGCTGCATATAAAAACCAGCAAAAATTAATTGCGGATACGAATAAATTCATTGAACGGTTCAGATATAAACCCACTAAAGCAATACAGGTACAGTCACGCATAAAACAGCTTGAAAAAATTGACCGTATTGAAGTAGATGAAGAAGATATGTCTTCAATTCATATAAGATTCCCTGCTGCTCCCCGTTCAGGCAATATAGTCATTGATGTCAACGGCCTGTCAAAAAATTATGGTGAAAAAACAGTGCTTGAAAATCTGAATTTATTTGTCAAAAGAGGTGAAAGGATCGCATTTGTCGGCAGAAACGGAGAGGGTAAAACTACATTATCGCGGATACTTGTTAATGATTTGGATTTTACCGGAAATCTTAAAATCGGCAATAACGTAAAGACAGGTTATTTTGCTCAAAATCAGGACGAATTGCTTAATGAAGAAATAAGCATATTTGAAACGATCGACAAGGTTGCTGCCGGAGAAGCAAGAATAAGAATAAGGGCATTGCTGGGAGCCTTCTTATTTAAGAGTGATGATATAGACAAGAAGGTAAAAGTATTGTCAGGCGGAGAGAGATCAAGGCTGGCTCTGATAAAACTGTTGCTTGAACCTTATAACCTTCTGATTCTTGATGAACCCACCAACCATCTTGATATGCGTTCCAAAGATGTATTGAAACAGGCCCTGCTGAATTATACCGGCACTATGATATTGGTTTCACACGACAGAGATTTTTTAAACGGTTTAATAAATAAGGTTTATGAGTTTAAGAACCATAAAATAATAGAATTTACAGGAGATATCAATGATTTTCTTAAAAAGAAAAAAATTGATTCATTACGTCTGCTTGAAACCAAACAAAGACAAAACAGCTTTACAGATAATAACCGGCTTGACTCATCAGGTAAAGAACACTATGCGCAAAATAAAGAATATTATAAAACTCTCCGTAAAATAAAAAACCAGATAACAGGATGTGAAAACACTGTCAGCCGGCTCGAAAACGAATTGGAAGAATTATTACTGCAGATGTCACACCCTGAATTTTCTTATAAAGGACCCGAAGACCATTCTTTATTTATCAGATATGCAAAGCAGAAAAAAGAACTTGATGCCAGAATGCAAGAATGGGAACAGTTACATATCCGCCTTGATGAGTGCACAAAAAACCGGTAAAAATAATTACACATGACTGATATGCTTTAAATACCGGATAAATGCAAAAGCCGGGGTATAATCTGAATAAAAAAACGGCACAGATACAACTTTTTTTCTTTTATTTAAAACAAAAAATCATTATTATCGTTTATAAAGGTAAAGAATATTTATATTGTTTTTTAAAACAGCTTATAAGGTCATGAATTTGACCACAGAAACCAGGTATTAAAATAACAGAAGTAATCGGATAAAAAAATTTTAAATAAAAAATAAATTTATAAAACTGATGGGGTTGATTTAATGAAAATATTACTGGTCTATCCGGACTACGAAAATACATTCTGGAGCTTTAAAAGGGTTTTGGGGCTTCTTGGAAAGGTGGCTTCATTCCCTCCGCTCGGTCTGATGACAATAGGATCAATGCTGCCGGATGAATGGGAAAAAAAGCTTGTTGATATGAATTGTGAGATTTTAAAGGATGAACAGATAAAATGGGCAGATTATGTTTTTATAAGTGCCATGATCGTTCAGAAAGACTCTGCAAAGAGAGTTATAAGCAGAGCCAAAAAGTTAGGCAAACCTGTAGTTGCAGGCGGACCCTTATTTACTACAGGTTATGAAGAATTTCCTGAAGTGGACCATATGGTACTTGGTGAAGTAGAGGAAATATTTGACAGCTTTATTTCCGATATTAAAAATTCGTCGTTGAAGAAGATGTATATTGCCAACAGCTTTCCGGATATAACCAGAGCAGCCGTACCTGCATGGGATCTTGTAAAACTGCCAAGATATAATTCAATGTGTGTGCAGCTATCCCGGGGCTGTCCTTTTAATTGTGAGTTTTGTGATGTAGTACAGTTAAATGGCAGGATCCCGAGATTAAAAACTCCGGAACAGCTGTTGGCAATATACATCTTCT
>JAMCVO010000578.1:2175-2796 GCA_023475715.1 Actinomycetota bacterium | reverse complement strand
CTGTTTGACAATTTTGACAGCGAAAGCGTTTTCAGTGAATTTGGATTTGGGGATATTTTTAATATGTTCTTTGGAGGAGGAAACTCTTCAAGGGCTTCATCCAGGAAACAGACACGTGGGAGCCATATTGAAACCAAGCTGGAAATAAGCCTTAAAGAAGCAGCCTTCGGTATTGAAAAAGAGGTTGAATATTCCTGCAGCGATTTATGTGAAGTATGCAGCGGGACAGGGAGTGAAGATCCAAACGGCGTCGAAAAATGCAAAGTCTGTCATGGAACTGGTCAGATTAAATATACGAGACAAACTATTTTAGGGAATATGGTGACTTCTTCTCCTTGCAGCAATTGTCAGGGTTCGGGAGAAATTGTAAAAAATCCATGTAAAAAATGCACAGGCAAAGGCTATTACAAGCAAAAGGAAAAAATAAGTGTTAAAATTCCGGCAGGTATTCATAATGGAGACAGCATAAGGGTTTCAGGCAAGGGAAATTCAGCTGGAAGGGGATCTATAGCAGGTGATCTTTATGTGGTCATTTCAATAGCTTCACACCCTTTGTTTAAAAGAGATGAAAATAATATAATAGCCGGCCTTGATATATCTTTTACCCAGGCTATACTTGGA
>JAMCVO010000578.1:0-2165 GCA_023475715.1 Actinomycetota bacterium | reverse complement strand
CGAACCCTGACAATTGCTGCAAGGAGGAAATTGTTATTGAGCCGGGCACACAGCCTAATACCAGGCTTGTATTAAAATCAAGAGGAATGGTCGAACTCAACGGATATCGGAGAGGGGATCATATTATAAACGTCAATGTAAGAATCCCAACAAGACTTTCAAGAGAAGAAATTGAAGTTTTGAAAAAACTGGCCGAAAATAAGGGTGAAATTGTTGGGGACGGAAGCAGGTCATTTTTCACAAACCTAAAAGATGCATTTAAAAGATAGTGTCGTTTTCAACTTTATTTCTTGATGAATATTAAGAAGAACTGCAAAAAATGAGCCATCCTTACTTTTTTATTTCCAAAGAAAACATATCCGGCAGCCAAATCGAAATCTTCGGTGATGATTTAAAACATTTAAGCCAGGTTTTAAGAGCCAAACCAGGTGATAAAGTTGAAATATCTGATAATTGCAGATACAGATATGATACCGAAATAATTGAAATAAAAAAGAATAGCGCGCAGTTAAAGGTACTTAATAAATCAGAAATAATAAAAAGCCAAATTGAAGTATATTTGTTTCAATGCATTCTAAAAAGAAGCTCAATGGAGCTCGTAATTCAAAAAGCGGCAGAAACCGGGCTGAATGCAGTTGTCCCTGTTAAAAGCAGCCGGATCGCATTGTCTGAAATAAAAGACAATAAAAAATTATTAAGATGGCAAAAAATTGCCTTAGAAGCTTCTAAGCAGTCCAAAAGAAATTTTAAATGTGAAGTTTTAAATGAATTAAACCTTAATGATATTGATCCCGGGGAGTTTGATGTTTTTTATATTCCTTATGAAGAAGTAGATCCTGAAGAAATAAAGAAAAAAAATATTGTAGTCAGTTTAAAGGAAGTCCTTGAAGAAAGAAAAAAAAGACAAAAAACTGTGAGTGTTGTTTCAGGAAGTGAAGATTGTCCTAAAATTGATAAATTAAATGCAGGAAAGGAAGCTGGTCTTAAAATAGGTTTTATAATAGGGCCGGAAGGCGGTTTTGAAGAAAGCGAAGCCCTGTTTCTGGCAAAAAAAGGTGCGCTCAGGTTAAGCCTTGGAAGCAATATTTTAAAGGCAGAAACTGCCGCAATTTTTATGTCCTCAATAATCAAATATATTCTCGAAATTTACTAATATTGTTTTTAATATTTTAATAAATTATTTCCGGTTATGCTGACAGGGTCAAAGCTCAAGTCTTAAGAAACTAAGAGATTAATTAAAAAAGCAGTAAGATATGATTAAAAATTCAGAGTTAAAAAACAGCGGCAATATTCTTGTAAAACAGACAGGATTTTCAATTGTAACGTTTGGCTGCAAAACAAATCAAAGCGAATCTGATAAGATGATCATGGAACTCTTATCATGCGGTTTTAATATGGTGGGATATGATGAAAATCCTGATTTTATAATTATAAACACCTGTACCGTTACTTCAATAAGCGACAAGAAAGCAAGACAGTTCATCAGGAAAATAAAACTTTTAAATCCTGCTGCAAAAATTATTGTTACAGGCTGCTTTGTTGACTTAAACAGTGAATTTTTAAAGGAAAATGAAATACTTCATACATTTCCTAATGATAAAAAGGATGAAATTACAGATTTTATAAAAAGGGAAACCCATTTTAAAGATTTAAGAACTGAAAATAAGAAAAAGCAGGAGTTTACAGGAAAACATACAAGAGAATTCATTAAAATCCAGGATGGCTGCGAACAAAAGTGTTCTTACTGCATTGTCCCCTATGTCAGGGATAAATATAAAAGTGAAAATCCTGCAGAAATAATTTCAGATGTTGAACATGCCTGCTCGAATGGAATTGAAGAAATAGTCATTACCGGCATTCATATAGGCAAGTATGGCATTGATTTTAAAAACAACAGCGATAATTCAATTGATAAGATATTGTTTTCTGAATTTGATTTAAATAATTTATGCCGGCTGCTGATAAAAAAAACCAGCATTAAAAGAATCAGATTAAGCTCAATAGAAATAAAGGAAATAACAGATGATCTGTTAAATTTAGTCTATACCGGCAGTGTTATTGCAAAACATCTACATATCCCTCTTCAAAGCGGAAGCAGCAGCGTACTTGAAAAAATGGGAAGGCCGTATGATATGCATTATTTTTTTATTTCAATTATTTCGGTG
>JAMCVO010000315.1 GCA_023475715.1 Actinomycetota bacterium | reverse complement strand
AGGCAAAGAGATGACTATGGCTGCAGTTCTTGGTGCAGAAATTTCTGCAGTTGAAAATGTCCTTGAAAAATATAAAAATTCAGTATTTTTGGCTAACTACAATGATTATTCGCAAATAGTGATCAGCGGTATTAAGGAAGATTTAATAAAAGCGGGTGATGATTTAAAATCTGCCGGTGCTAAAAGAGTAATAGAGCTGAAGGTAAATATAGCATCTCATTGCCCTTTAATGAGAGATGCTTCTAAAAAACTGGCCGAATATTTTGATGCCAGTCACATAGTCTTTGGTAAATCCGAAATTGATTTTTTTTCTTCTACGGAAGTTGCCTATGTTAAAGAAAATGAAGTAAAGGGTGCTCTCATAAGGCAGCTTATAAACCCTGTCCAATGGGTAGAAAGCATAGAGAACTTGCTAAATTCCGGTTTTAGAAAATTTATTGAAGTAGGACCTGGAAAAGTTCTTTCAGGTCTTGTAAAAAGAATTGCTTCCAGGCCAGGATACGAAGGAGCAGTAATTTTAAATACTGACAATCTACATGATCTTGAAAACTTAGAAAAACTACAAAAGCTAAATTAAAATTGGAAAGGAAATATATGAAGCTTGAAAATAAAATATGTGTTATAACCGGAGGAGCAGCAGGTATCGGCAAGAAAATAAGTCAGTGCTTCCTGCAGGAAGGAGCAACAGTATATATTTTTGATATAAATCAGAGCCAGGGTGATACTGCTGTAACTGAGCTGTCTTCAGTATATGGCAAAGAAAAAGTTTTTTATAGAAATGTTAATGTTACAGATGAACCTGAGGTTGAAAAAACTCTTGATGAAATTGCTGCCAAACATCAGTCCATAGATGTTCTGGTAAATAATGCCGGAATAACACGGGATAATCTGATTATGCGAATGAGTCTTGAGGACTGGAAAATAGTAATAGATATCAATCTTACTGGTTCTTTTATTTGCTCAAAAAGTGTTATCAGGCACATGATCAAAAAAAGGAGCGGAAAAATCATAAGCATATCTTCTATCGTAGGAATCAGGGGAAATGCCGGCCAGTGCAATTACTCTGCATCGAAAGCAGGGATTATAGGCCTTACAAAATCTCTTGCCAGGGAGGTTGCCAGCAGAAACGTAATGGTAAACGCTATTGCACCGGGATATATTGAAACGGAAATGACAGGAAAACTTGATGAAAAAATTAAGGAAAAGCTTCTAACTTCGATTCCGACCGGAAAGCTTGGCAGCCCGGAAGATGTTGCAGTGACAGCATTGTTTCTTGCAAGCAAAGATTCTGATTATATGACGGGTGCGGTATTAAATCTTGATGGCGGAATGGGTATATAGAAAGAATATATTTATTTTTATAGTATAGATAAGAAACGAGGTATAAAGAAAATATGGTGAGTGCGGAAAAAAACGAGAGAAGAGTGGTAATTACCGGCATGGGAGTTGTGACATCTGTAGGTACCGGAATCGGCCAATTCTGGAATAATATAATTTCAGGAAAGTCAGGTGTCAGCAGAATCGAAACTTTTGATGTTGAAAAAATTGCTTCAAAGATAGCAGCTCAGATAAAGGATTTTGACCCAAGAAATTTCATGGATGCAAAAGCTGTAAAAAGAATGGATAGATTTGCGCAGTTTGCAGTGGCAGCTACAGTTCTTGCCCTGGAAGACTCAGGGCTTAAAATAACCGGTGAAAATGAAAATGATGTGGGTGTATATATCGGCAGCGGGGTCGGAGGACTGGCAACACTTGAGACTCAACATAAAATATTGCTTGAACGAGGTGCTGACAGGGTCAGCCCATTCTTGATCCCGATGATGATATGCAACATGGCAGCCGCTCAGGCATCAATAATATCGGGAGCAAAAGGTCCTGTAAGTACAGTTACAACTGCTTGTGCAGCAGGTTCAAATTCAATAGGAGATGCTTTCGAGATTATTAAAAGAGGAGCTGCAACTGTAATGATATCCGGAGGAAGTGAAGCTTCAATAACTCCTATTGGAATGGCTGGATTTTCAAGTATGAATGCGATGTCCACCAGAAATGACGAACCTCAAAGAGCATCCAGACCTTTTGACAGGGATAGGGATGGTTTTGTAATGGGAGAAGGAAGCGGTATTTTGATTCTTGAAGAACTTGATTATGCCCTGAAGCGAGGTGCCAGGATATATGGAGAAATTTTTGGTTACGGATTATCAGGAGAGGCATATCATATGACTGCACTTGAAGAATCAGGTACAAACGTTGTAAGATGCATAAAGAACTGCCTTAAAGAAGGAAATATAGGTCTGGATCAGGTTGATTATCTTAATGCTCATGGAACGTCTACTCCGCTAAATGATATTGTAGAAAGTGTGGCCATAAGAAAATGTTTTGGAGAATATGCTGATAAATTAAACGTCAGCTCCACAAAATCAATGCACGGACATTGCCTTGGAGCTGCAGGCGCAATCGAAGCCGTAGCAGCCATCCTTGCTGTAAAAAATGATATAATTCCACCTACTATAAATCTTGAAAACCAGGATGAAAAATGCGATTTGAATTATACTCCAAATGTAAGTATAACCAAAAAGGTTAATATTGCACTTTCAAACTCTATGGGCTTTGGCGGACATAATGTAACACTTGGATTTAAAAAATATATAAATTAAAAAATTAAAAGTTATGGATAAAAAGCTATTGGAAAAGATTAAATGCAAGAGCTGTAATAAAGAGATTAATCCGGATGAATTTCTGATAAATTTGAACGTATGCCCTAACTGCAGTTATCACAGTTATATTGGTGCCAGAGAAAGGATACAAATTACTTCCGATGAAGGCAGCTTTAATGAAATTGCCCAGGATTTAAATTCAGCAGATTTTTTGAATTTTTACGACCTGAAGTCATATAGCTCAAGACTGAAGGAAGCCAGGTTAAAATCAGGATTAAATGAAGCCATTGTTGTGGGTGATGCAAGAATAAATGGTTTTAAGACATCCCTGGGAGTTATGGATTTTAGTTTCATGGGTGGAAGTATGGGAAGCGTAGTTGGCGAAAAGATTAAAATTATTGCTGATTACAGTATTGCCAATAAGCTGCCTTTGATTATATTTTGTGCTTCAGGCGGGGCTAGAATGCAGGAAGGAATAATGTCACTGATGCAGATGGCAAAAACAGTCTCATGCATAAACAGGTTAAGGGAAAGTAAAATACCATATATTTGTATAATCACAAACCCTACTACAGGCGGGGTAAGTGCAAGTTTTGCAACAGTTGCGGATATAATAATTTCTGAACCCGGGACTCTTTTTTGTTTCGCGGGACCCAGAGTTGTTGAACAGACAATAAAAAAACCTCTGCCATCTGATTTTGGAAGCGCCGAAAGAAATTTAAAAAATGGGCAGTTAGATATGATTATTGAAAGAAAAGATATAAAGGATAATTTAGCCCGATTATTAAAATTATTTAGAAATTAAACTATAAATTTTTACATAAAAGCTGGTATAAAAAATGGATTTAAATGAAATAAAGGAAATTCCAAAAAATTATTTCAAAGAAACACTAAGATCTTTTTTTAAGCTGGAGAAACTAAAAAGGATATCCCATTTTAGTGGTGTTCATTTCAATGATGCAGAAAAAGAGCTTGCGGAAAAAATTGAAAACTACAAAAAGGTTGAGAAGGAAGCGATCAAAACCTGGAAAATCGTTGAGCTTTCAAGGAATGAAAACAGGCCGCATACGCCAGATTATATAAGTAATATTTTTGAAGATTTTGTCGAACTTTCTGGTGACAGGCAAACAGCAGAGGATAAATCGATAACCGCAGGGCTGGGAAAATTAAATGGCACAACAGTTGCGGTTATTGGGCATAACAAAGGCAAAGATATAAAAGAAAGGGTGGAATTTAATTTTGGAATGAGCATGCCTCAAGGATACAGGAAATCCCAGAGGGTTATGCAGCTTGCAGACAGGTTTGGCTTTCCGATAATTACATTAATTGACACCCCTGGGGCATATGCAGCGCTTGAGGCTGAAGATTCCGGGCAGGCAAGCGCTATAGCCAAAAGTTTGTTAAACATGTTTGAGCTCGAAGTGCCGGTGATAGCAGTATTGATTGGTGAAGGCGGAAGCGGAGGGGCACTTGCTCTTGCAGTAGGGAATTACGTCATGATGCTTGAAAATTCAACTTATTCAGTAATTTCACCTGAAGGTTGCGCAGCAATTCTCTGGAAGGACCCCAGTGGTTCAAAACTTGCTGCACGCGCATTAAAATTAACTTCAAGGAGTTTGTTGCGTATGGGAGTAATTGACAGGATAATATTTGAACCAATGGGCGGTGCACAGACTGATCCGGTCAGAATGATAAGAATCTTAAAAAGATACCTGGTGCTTGCTCTTGATAAATTTAAAGGCACAGACGGCAAAAAACTAAAAGAACAAAGAGCACAAAAATTTGAAACTATGGGATTTTTAGCAGCATCATCGCAAGACTTATTTTCCGACAAATAAAATCATTGGACCGCCTGGTTGTATGGCCGCACCTGGTTGAGGGTCCTGTTCAAGGATAGTGTCTTTCTGAACAGAATAGTCGGTTTTTGTATAGCTAATTTCAAATAAGATACCTTTTTCATTTAATAAATTCACTGCATTCGGAAGACTCATGCCAATCAGGTCCGGCGTAGGAATAAATTCAAGATTCGTTGCTATTATCAGTTCTACGATACTGTTTTCCTCGACCTGTGAACCTGGTGGTGGATTTAATGCAAGTAGTATACCCGGAGAACTCGCTGCATCAGTCATTCTGCTGGTACTTACCTTAAGACCAAGCATTTCAATCTGAGACTTTGCATACAGAAAATCCAAGCCTATCAAATTGGGGATAGTCAAAATTTTACTGCCAGAGCTGACTATAAGGTTTATTATAGAATTCTTATCTATTTCTTCGTTATATTCGGGACTTTGGGCAGTAATGATGCCTTTTACAAAGGCAGAACTGTTTTCTTCGGAAATGCTCCCAACTTTTAAGCCCAAATCCTCAATGATTTTGATTGCTTCTTCTTTGGTTAAGCTGATAAGGTTAGGAACTTTAATTGATACTGTTTCAGGTCCTTTGCTTAGTATTATGCCTACGCTGCTATTTTTTGGTATCTTATTACCAGGCTGAGGGTCCTGGCTGATAATATAGTTTTGGTTTATATTCGAATTGAATTCTGAACCTTTTATAACTAAGTTTAAACCATAGGTTGAGACTATCGCTTTAGCCTCGTTGACATTTATTCTTTCTATGGGAGGAACAACTATGAAACCAATTTCTGTTTTTATATTTTCATATCTTGAATTAATAGTCAGAAACAATGTTAAAAATACTGCAAATAGAACCATAAAAACGACATTAAAAGAAAGAAATGTCCATAAAACTTTTGCTCTTCTTGATTTTGAAAAATTAATCGTCCAGTTTTTTATATGATTCTCATCAGGTATTCTTTTTTCTATTATCAGCGGCTTTTTATCAATAAAGTTTTGAAGGTCTTTTTTTAAAGAAGTTATGGAAGGATACCTGTATGAAGGATTTTTCTCCAGGCATTTCATTATTATTTTTTCCAGTTTTTCAGGTACGTTAAATATTATTTTTGAAGGCAAAGTAGGCTGCTCACTTATATGCCTTAGGCTTATATCTATGGAGTTGCCTCCTCTAAACGGAAGATCTGCTGTAAGCATTTCGTACATAACAATACCTAAGGAATAAATATCTGTTCGCAAGTCAAGGACTTTACCCTGGGCTTGCTCGGGTGAAATGTAATGAGCCGTACCTACGATATTCATAGTTTTTGTTATATCGGCCATAGTTGATTTTGCAATTCCAAAATCTGCAACTTTTACCTTACCTTCGGCAGTTATCAATATGTTTTGAGGTTTTATATCCCGGTGGATTAGATTGTTATTATGTGCTATTTCAAGTGCATTACATATTTGCATCGTATAGTTTACTATTGTTTCAGGATTTAAAGCGCCTTTTTTTTCTATGATTTCCTTTAAACTTTCACCCTGTATATATTCCATTGCTATAAAATATAAACCTTCAAATTCTCCCCAGTCATATACCATTACGATATTCGGATTATTAAGTTTTGACAGAATTTGAGCTTCACTTTTAAACCTGTTTACGAAATTCCTGCTGCTTGCATAATTTTCATGTAAAATTTTTACAGCAACCTTTCTTTCCAGTTTTGAATCATAACCAAGATAGACATCAGCCATCCCCCCTGATGCGATTTTTTCAACGATCCTGTATCTGTCTGCAATCAGGATTCCTGCAAGTCTGCTGTCTGAAATGCCACTGTCCTGCCTATCTAGATTATTTTTTTCATTTTTCTGCATAAATTCCTATACGCTAAAAATTCATTGTAATCTAAATCTTTATTGAAATGATTGTTATATTATCAAGTCCGCCTTTATTTTTTGCCCAGTAAATCAATTTTTTTGTAATTTTTTCCGGGTTCTTGAATTGTTTTATAATCTTTAAAATAAAATTATCCCTTAACATTGAATTAAGCCCATCCGAACAGAGAAGGATAATGTCATTTTCTTCTAATTCAAGAGAAAAATAATCGGAAGTTAATTCATTCCCACTACCTAAAACATTCGTAAGATAATTCCTTTGAGGATGGTTGAATGTATCCGCATATGTAAGCAGGCCTTTCCTGAACAGTTCACCGACTATTGTATGGTCTGAAGTTAATAATTTGAATTCTCTGCTGTTTTTTAGGTAAAGTCTGCTATCCCCGACATGTATAACATGTGCTTTATTGTCTTTGATATAGCACCCCGTAAAAGTAGTCCCCATGCCGTAATAATCTTCTTTTCCCTGTGAAAGGTTTAATATCTTACTATTGGCAAAATTTATACTTGTAATCATAGATTCCCGGATATTTGGGGAATTATTTTTGAGGCTATTTTGAAAGTGTTCCACAAAATTTTCCACTGCGGTTCTGCTGGCAATTTCCCCGGCTTTGTGTCCACCCATTCCATCAGCAACTATGAATAAATTATCGTTACAAAAATAAAAATCTTCGTTTTTATTCCGATAATTTCCTATATCAGTTGCCGCAAAGTATTCCATTGGCTAATTATATGTTATAAGTGAGCATTAATAAAATATTTTAATTTCAGCATTTCAAAAAGGCTGACTGGTCCAATGACCAGCTAAAAAGCCCTACTTTTATATCTAAAAAACTAGACTAAATGCTGTTAATGTATCATATGTTTAAATCTATAATCGCTATAATAATATTTTAATCTTATAAATTTTCATAAAGACTTCACTTATAAAAGGTATAGGTTCTTAGAATAAACAGTGTAAAGATGAAAAGAGAAATAAAAAATATACAGTTCAAAAATTTATTATGAAAAAATTCCTCCCTCTTCGGAGGCATCTAAAGCTTATCAATATATCTTAAACGTTGTTTCCAAAAGAATATTATTCTTCAGGGAATTCGAAAAAGGTACCAGCATACAGACATTAATTGAAATCGAAGATGAAGCTTATTTTTATGAGGTACTTTTTTGGGAGGAAATAAATAAAGTTTATAACTATTACTTAGGAGAAATTTATAAAAAAAATAATATCTGGATTTAAAACAGATGGAGATACAATAGAAGGTATTTATATGTTAAAAGAAAAAATTAAAGCTCCCGATTTTGAGTTAACAGATCAAAATAATAAATTGCATAAATTAGATGACTATAAAGGCAGATGGATAGTAATCTATTTTTACCCCAGGGATAATAGCCCCGGCTGCACAACCGAAGCAAAAAATTTTAGGGATAATATTGATAAATTTGCAAAGCTTAATGCAAAAGTTATAGGAATAAGCCCGGACTCACCATTAAGTCACAAAAAATTTGCAGATCAATATAATCTTCCCATTATTCTTCTTTCGGATCCGGGGAAAGAGGTTATAAAGAAATATTACGCAGGTGGAATTATTACCAAGAGAGTTTCATATCTTATTAATCCCGAGGGAATAATTGAGAAAGCCTATCCAATGGTGAACCCTGCAAGACACGCGGAAGATATCTTAAATGATTTGGAGGATTTAAGTAATTAGTTAAATTTGTAAAGCACTGTGTTTTAATATTATAATACCTAAGTGGTTTTATCATGAATACATATTATTGATATCTTTTATTATAATAATCCGATAATAGCAATTTGGTAATATCCTTTTTTAAAAAAAATTATTTAAGTATTATATTCGGTCTTATATCAATTACTGGCCTTTATTTTATAAGTTTGTACAGCTATGTTCTATACCACAGTTTTGTAGAATTATTCAGCATTATCATTGCCTTCGGAATATTCATTATTGCCTGGAATTCTAAGAAATTTTTAGATAATAATTATCTCCTATTTGTTGGAATCGCATACTTTTTTATAGCATTAGTGGATTTATTTCATACTCTTTCCTACAAGGGAATGGGTATATTTACAAACTTTACAGGATCAAACCTCGCAACCCAACTCTGGATTTCTGCAAGATACCTTGAGAGTATTTCACTGTTGCTGGCTTTATTTTTTATAACAAGAAGGTTAAATTATAAAATTCAGGTTATCTGTTATTTGATTGTTACAATTTTGATTTTACTGTTCATATTTTACTGGAAAACTTTCCCTGTCAGCTACATAGAAGGGATGGGACTTACAACATTTAAAATCGCAAGCGAGTATGTAATATCTTTTATATTGATGATAGTAGTATTTTTTCTTTATCTATACCGGAAAGAATTCAATAGAATAGTTTATATGTTGATTATAGCTTCTTTAGTTGTGACTGTTCTATCGGAATTATCTTTTACCCTATATTTGGATGTATATGGTTTATTTAACCAGTTGGGGCATTTTTTTAAAATTCTATCCTTTTTTTTAATATATAAAGCTATTATTGTAACAGGGTTCTCCCAGCCGCTTGATTTACTTTTCTTTAAATTAAAACAGAGTGAAAAAGACATTAAAGAAAGTGAAGAAAAATTCCGTTCACTTTATTTTTCGATGAATGAAGGCGCATGTCTGCATGAAATGATATATGATGAATTAAAAAAGCCGCTAGACTATAGAATTATTGATGTTAACAATGCTTTTCAGTCCATACTCGGTTTTAAGAGAGATCAGGTCATGGGTAAGAAAGCCACGGAAGTTTACAATACGGATATTGCCCCTTATATAAATATTTATGCACAAGTTGCGGATTCAGGAAAACCTGCCAGATTTGAAGCTTATTTTTCTTCTTTGAAAAAATATTTTTCAATTTCAGTTTTTTCTCCCTCCAAAGGAAAATTTGCAACTATATTTTCTGATATAACTGAACGAAAAGAGAGTGAAAAGGAAATCGAAAGCTTATCAAGATTTCCATCAGAGAATCCCAATCCTGTAATGAGAATGAATAGTGAAAATTTAATTATTTATTCAAATGAGCCGGCCAAAAGTTTATTGCAACAACTGGGTACTGAAAAAAGAAGTAAATTCCTGGAATTTATGCATGATTCGGTTTCCGGCTGGGAAAAGAACAAAAATGTTAAATTAGAAACATTTGAAATCAAAATCAACAAATTAATTTATGAATTTACCGTTATACCAGTAAAAGACTTTGATTATTTTAATATTTACGGAAGAGATGTAACAAGCAAAAAAAAAGCTGAAAGATTGCAAAATAGAATAGGAAAGGAAAAAAACTTAAATGAAGAACGAAATAAATTGGCAAGAGAATTGCATGATACTGTAACCCAAACCCTTTTTTCAGCAAATCTTATTACAGAGGTTATTCCTAAATTATGGAAAAAGAATCCGGAAGCGGTAATCGAAAGACTGGAAGAGGTGAGACAGCTAAATAACGTTGCTCTTATGGAAATGCGTGTTTTACTTTACGAACTAAAACCTTCAGCTCTCAAAAATGAAAACCTTGGAAATTTGTTGAAGAGACTGGTGAAATCTGTTGGAGCCAGATCTAAAATCCCAGTCGAATTAATGATAAATGGAGAATATAAGTTTTCACCTAGAATCGAGCTTGGTTGTTATCGTATTGCTCAAGAAGCATTAAATAATATAATCAAACATTCTTACGCAACTAAAGCAACTCTGATTTTAAAAGTTTACCCGGAAAAATTATACATGGATATTACCGATAATGGACGCGGTTTTGATAATAAAAAAATTGCCTCAACAAGTTTAGGATTGACTATTATGAGAGAAAGAGCAAAACTTATGAGGGCATCGATTTTTATAGATAGTTTACCGGGTAAAGGCACAAAGGTTACCGTTATTTACAATAAAAAACAACAAATTAACAGAAACGTATCATAAATGATTAACTGGTCCATATTCCACTTCGTTTGGAGTTGGTATATAATTATTTTGAAAGCATAAAGGGTGATAGTACTAGAAACATGATCAATAATAAAAGAAGAAATAGAAAATGATAAAAGTATTAATAGTTGACGATCATCCGCTGGTAAGACATGGTATAAATACTTTGCTTGGAGTCTATGACGACATAGAAGTAACCGGAGAAGCGGAAAATGGTAGAGTAGCATTAGAAATGTGTGAAAAATGTAAACCTGATATAGTGCTTATGGATTTGATTATGCCGGAAGTTAATGGTATAGAAGCAACGAAGAAAATACTGAAAAGCTGGCCATCTATTAAAGTAGTTACTCTGACTAGTTTTATAGATAAAAAACTTATAGAAGATTCTTTAAAAGCCGGAGCTATAGGGTATGTTTTAAAAAATATATCCGGCGATAGTCTGGTAGCAACCATAAGAGATGCTGATAAAGGAAAGTCAACATTATCTTCTGAAGCAAGCGATTTTTTGATTTCAAACCTTAAAAACCCCACGGTTATAGACTATCAGCTTACCAGCCAGGAAAAGAATATTATGGCCTGTCTGGTCGAAGGTCTATCCAATAAAAGGATTACACAAAAGCTGGTATTAAGTCTTTCTACTGTGAAATTCCATGTAAGTAATATATTGAACAAACTTGGGGCTTCCAACAGGGCTGAAGCCGTTTCAATAGCCATAAAGAATAAACTGGTTGATTAACGAGTTAAAAACAATCAAATATTTTCATAAGGAATATACTCTATGGGAATGGTAGAGAAGACAAATTAAATAAATATTAAATTTGAAGAAAATTTATTAGTCAGGAATTAATATGAAAAATTTGATACTAAAAAATGGAATTATTTTAACACCTTTTGTTGAACTGAAAGATAAGGTTTTATTCTTAAAAAATGAAAAAATTTATAAAATAATATCCAATGCTGAATTCTATAATTATGGGAAAGATTACCTTGCTGACTATAGAATAATAGATGTAAAAGGAAATTTTGTCTCTCCGGGTTTTATAGATATACATATTCATGGTGCCAACAATGTGGATGCTGTTAGGGATTCTGTAGAACCAATGTCCGATTTTTTAATAAAATATGGTGTTACGGGATTTTTACCTACTCTCTGGACGGCTGAATTTGAGAAAATGATAAAAGCTTGCAAAAGAATCAGTAATTTTATGAGAAACCAAAAAAAGGCGCAAAAGTCTTGGGCATTAATTCTGAGGGACCTTATTTGAATAAGGAATATGGTGCACAGAGACCTGATTTGATCAAAATACCTGAGTTTAAAGATTATAACAAGTTACTGGAAGCGTGTAATGGCAATCTAAAAATTATGACAGTTGCTCCCGAACTGGAAAATGCTTATGAGATGATAAAATATTTACGGCAGAATGATGTGGTAGTATCTATCGGACATACTGATGTAAAATTCAATAAATTGCATGAAGCATTAAATTTGGGGATTGAATTAATTACACATATTTTTAATGCCATGGGCGGAGCAATAATTACAGAAAAAGGTGTAAAACCAATTACAATTCAGGAAGAATTGCTTTTATGCGACAACATTATGAGTGAGATCATGTGTGACAGGGACGCAGTACATGTTAATCCGACCTTATTGAAAATACTAATAAGGTGCAAAGGGATAAAAAATATAATATTAATAACAGATTCCATGAATATGACCGGATCCCCTCCGGGAAAATATTTTTTTCAGGATGGAAGAGCTGCTATCCTTAATAAAGATGAGGATATTGTAAGACTTGAAAACGGATTTCTTGCCGGAAGTATAATGACAATGAATAATGCCATACGAAATATGATTTCCCACACCGGCATATCATTAAAGGATGCAATTATGCTGGCTACCAATAATCCTGCAAGAATTCTGAAAATATCAGACAGAAAAGGTGAAATAAAAGAGGGAATGGACGGGGATATTGCAGTTTTTGATGAAAAGTTAAATGTTTTTATGACAATAGTTCAGGGCGAGATTTTATTTAATAATTTAAAATAAGCGGCATTTATCTTACTTTTGGAGTTCTTTCCATGAACCAATTCATTATACAAATAGCATGTCTACTTCTGATCTAAAATTTCTTGTCGATGTTGGTGTAGGTAAAAAAGTTGAAGATTTTCTGTATAAAAGCGGTTATGATGTTTTACCTGTAAGAAAAATAAATCCTAGAATGAGTGATTCTGAGATAATTGGTATTATGAAATTCTCAGTCCGGGTTTCTTATCCGGAAAGCGGAAAATATAATTGGTTTGAAGACATTTAGTGCTGGAGTATTTACCTCAGTTTCATTTGCAACTACTTCCGGATGGAATAAAACTAAAAAATTTATATGAGAAAAAATAATTCTATTTAAAAAGGGTAAAAGTAGGCATTATCGTTGCTGATAAAAACAAAAATAAAAGGGATATCGAATGGAAAGAGGCCGAAAAGAAATGCCGTTTGAATGCAGAAACTGTACAAATGGCTAAAGAGTTGGGTCTAAATCCTAAAAGTCTTATAAAAAACATTCCCAATAAGAGCCAAAGTTGGAAAAAACCTGTGTATTTATGGATTCATGAAATGTATTGGGAACGTAATTATGATAATAAAAAAATATCTGGAAAGACTGGTAAAAAAAGTAAAGATGTCCAAATATCTAAATATGCCAGACAGATGAGCAGATACTATCACAATTGGGAAGTCTTTCTTTTTAATAAAAATCTGCTGCCGCTGGGCAGAATATGCCACCGCAGACAATGTCCTTCTAAATCAGTTGATTGTTATGTGCCTGGATGCGGAGATCCGTTTTATTTAAGGATTCATTCCGGATTTAAATATGATGAGAAGATTTTTTTATCCTCACCCATTGATAATCTGTACACATCCTTTAAAAAAAGTTGTTTGCTTGACCGGAAAAATGAGTTAAAAATTACGGGGTCCAGAAAATATCCTATATTGGAAGATGCCAAGATCAAGTGTATTATTTGCGGCAGAACTTTTCTTTTTACTTCCAGCGAACAAAAATGGTATAAGGATCAGGGATACAACCAGCCCAAAAGATGCTCCTGCTGCAGGAAAAATAAATATGTAAATAACTTTTAAGGTACTCATAATTCCTGTAAACTGTTAGACAGATTACCAACTATACAGTGGAAAAATATTATATGTTTAAATAAAGATTTATATGAATATTCAAGAAGAGTTTGAAAATATAAATATATTACATGCAATTAAAGCAAAGCCCACATCAAGTCTTATAGAAATACTCAAAAGCCTTTACATAGAGGATCTGTTATCAATTGCCAGTGAATGGGGAATCAAGGGCCGTTTTAAGGCAATATCCCAAAATTTCCAAAATGGGCTAACGTGAGAACAAGAGCTAAAGGAGGTAAAGAATAATGCATAAGTATGGAGATTGTTCCTTTTGCGATGGAAAAGTAAAGATCTTAATAAGATGTAAGGATTCTAACTTTTCATATAACGTTTAAGTTCATTATAGAAGTTCTCACGAGTACCGGCAAGAATAATAACGACAGTTTTATCGTTCCCTTCAATGATAGTGTAAGCAATTTCGTAATTTGTCTTATTGTAAAAAAAGTCACAACAACAAACACCCGACAGGTCACCTGTCTTTGATTTACCTCCATATGGGTTTTGTATTATATTGTCAATAATTTTTTGAAATGCTAATTTAAGAGGCTTTTCTTTAATCTTTTTAAGAAAATGTGCAGCAGCAGGTAAAATAATTAGTTTATACATCACTTATCCTTGCTATCAAAAACATCCTCATATGTGAAAAATGGCGCTTTTCCTTCTGCGGCAAGATGTGCTTCCTTAAGAAGGCTTTCTACAGCAGGGCGAATCTGATGACGTGTTTGCTTAAATCTGGCAAGAAGTTCTTGACCTGAAAGCCCTTGTGAAATTAAATCAGCTAAAATTTGTTCATCAAACTCTCCAATGTTTTCATACACAGGGCGTATAACAATGGCATTGTTTTGGAGGTAGCAATCTACTTCTTTATCGACACCAATGCTATTAAAAAATTCAATTGGAATAGTTATTTGGCGTTTTTGTGATACTGATATACGTTTTTTAATTATTGTGCTTACTCCTTTTTGGATTTTTTGAGACATAAAAATTCCTCCCTTTATAATATATTCAAAATTAAAAAAATTATACTCATTTTCTTTGATTACTATATAACAAAGAAACAAAGAATTGTCAAGTTATTAACGTTAAATTATTAAGGCTGTTTGGAATGATTAAATATTGTTCTCACTATCTCGATATGTTGTAATAGTCTTACTATTTACTCATATAATTATTTATGGAAAGATGGATATCTAATGTATAGCTATTGGGGATTTACAGACCAGATTCCGCAATCTGTTACTATTCTTAATACAACAAAAGAAGGCAAGAGAAATATTAAAAATATAAAGTATGTGGCGATAAAAATATCTTCCAGAAAAA
>JAMCVO010000375.1 GCA_023475715.1 Actinomycetota bacterium | reverse complement strand
ATAAATTTGATGGTGTCTGGTAAAATATTTTAATAAAAAAATATAAAATTTATTCATGGCAAATTTTTTAAAAAATCTCAAAAAATTTTTTTCTGCTTCTGCCTACTCTTCAAATGAAAATTTTTTTAAGCTGAAGGTCAAATGTAAAAAATGTTCGGAGGAAATAGTTGTGAACTTAAGGAAATCTAGTGATTTCTCAAGAGTCTATGAAGAAGACAATCCTCCTGCCGGTTCTGCATTTTTTCTAAGAAAAGAAATTTTAGGCAGCAAGTGTAACAATCTGATATATGTTACCGAATACTTTGATGAAAACTTCCGCCTTATCTCAAAAGAAATACAGGGTGGAGAATTCTTATAAAATTTTTGAAAAATAACATAATTTTTAGATTATTTATTTTTTTTGTGTTAAAATTTCTTGGTTTGCTTTGAGAGAATCCATTATCTTTAAGGATTAACATGAAGTTTGCAAAAAATTTAACCGTTGTCATCTTAGCTGCCGGCAAAGGCAAAAGGATGCTCTCATCTACACCCAAAGTTCTTCATAATATAATTGACAAACCAATGATTTATTATGCTTTGAAAGAAGCCGAAAAACTTAATGCTGATAATATTTTTGTAATTACCGGACATGAGCATGAAGTTCTTGAAAAATACCTTGCGGATAATTTTCCTGAAGTAAAACCTGTTTATCAGGAAAAACAGATGGGAACAGGCCATGCAGTCAGCCTTCTTAAAAGCCATGCAGACGAAAAATGGCAAAGCGTTCTTGTCCTTACAGGTGACTGTCCTTTGATAAAAAGCGAAACGCTTGCTGCTCTGGCAGCCAGCCAGCAGAATGGAAATTATGCATCCTGCCTGGTAACTGCTCTTTTAGACAATCCCTTTGGTTATGGAAGAGTAGTTAAAAACAGATTTGGAGAGATTATCCGTATAGTTGAAGAATCGGATGCGACACCTGATGAAAAATTAATAAAAGAAATAAATACTTCCATTTATTGTTTTGATGCTGAGGCTTTGTTTAATAATATTTCTTCTATAAATTCAGATAATTTTCAACAGGAATATTACCTGACAGACATAATTGAGAAATTTTCAGATAAGAATTTAAAATCTTCAACTCTGTTAATTGATGATACCAGTGAAATTTTAGGCATAAATGACAGGGTGCAGCTTTCGGGTGTTGAGAAAATAATGCGTAAAAGAATAAATGAAAATTTCATGGCTTCAGGTGTAACTATTACAGATCCGGACTCTGCTTTTATCGGTGTTGATGTTCATATTGAAAATGATGTAGTAATAGAACCATTCTCATTTATTAAAGGGCAAACAGTAATAAGAAAAGGATGTATAATAGGTCCTTTTGTGCAATTATTTGATTGTGAAATAGACACCGGGACAATAATTAACTCAGCTGTTATAAAAAACGCCAGAATTGGCAAAAACAATAATATCGGGCCTTACAGCTATATCCGTCCCGGAACCATAACAAATGAAAATGTAAAAGTCGGCGGATTTTGTGAGGTAAAAAAATCAGTTATAGGCAGCAACAGTAAAATTCCTCATCTGAGCTATATAGGAGATACTGAAATGGGTTCAAATATAAATATAGGAGCTTCTTCAGTCACATGCAATTATGACGGATACAGGAAGAACAGGACAGTTATCGGAGACAATGTGTTCATAGGTTCCGATACAATGCTTGTTCCGCCTGTAGAGATAGGGAAAGGCGCAATAGTTGCAGCCGGTTCCGTAATAACCGAAGACGTGCCTGAAAACGCAATGGCGCTTGCAAGAGGTAAGCAGGTTAATATAGAAGATGGTGCACTAAATTATAGAAAAAAGAAAGAAAGTTCAAAATAAAAGGGAGTTTAAAATATGAGGGATTATCCTACCAATAAGAGAATGATGCTTTTTTCAGGTTCTTCAAATCCTGCTTTAACTTTGAAAGTTGCCGAATATTTAAATATTGAATTGGGACAGGTTGAGAGGAAAAGATTTAAGAACGGGGAAATATATGTAAGATTCAATGAAAGCGTAAGAGGGGCCGATATCTTTCTCGTCCAGACATGTTCAGACCCCGTAAATGATAACATAATGGAGCTTTTAATAATGATAGACGCACTTAAAAGAGCGTCTGCAGGAATGATAAATGTTGTCATGCCGCATTATGGATATGCAAGACAGGATAAAAAAGCGGAGGGCAGGGAACCGATAACTGCCAAACTGCTTGCAGACATACTTCAGATTGCAGGGATGGACAGGCTTATTGTAGCTGATCTGCATATTGCTACAATACAGGGATTTTTTGATGTTCCTGTCGATCATATAACTGCAATACCGATTATTGCCAAATATTTCAAGGAAAAAGATTTAACAAATGCGGTAGTTGTAAGCCCCGATGTCGGGGGTGTCAAGAGAGCAAGTATTTTTTCAAAGCTGCTGGGACTTCCTCTTGCAATTCTTGATAAAAGAAGACCGTCTCATAATGTTGCAGAAATCGAGCATATAGTCGGAGATATTGAAAATATGGATGCAATAATATTTGATGATTTGATTGATACCGGAGGTACTTTAGTTGAGGCTGTAGATGTACTTCTTGGTCATGGGGCCAAAAAAGTTTATGCAGCTGCAACTCATCCTGTTTTTTCGGGTCAGGCTCTTGAATATCTTGGCAGTTCAAATGCAGAAGAAATTATTATCACTGATACAATTCCAATTAAGAGAGATTACAACAAGGATAAAATCATACAGCTTTCAGTAGCCAATCTTCTTGCAAAAACGATAAAAAAAGTTTATGAT
>JAMCVO010000417.1 GCA_023475715.1 Actinomycetota bacterium | reverse complement strand
TTAAAAAATTAACTATTAACCCGTTATGAATGATACTGAAATTCTTATTGAAATATTAAATGTCTTAATCGACATTAGAGATATCTTAGCTAATAATAAATAAAACTATGAAAGAAATTACTATTGATGGCATTATCTATGTGCCAAAAGGTTCTAAAGAGGAAAAAGCCCCTCTAAAAAAAGGATTAAAATATGTTATTGTTCGCACTTATTCTGCTGGAGTGTTTGCTGGCTACTTAGAAAGCCGTAAAGGTCGTGAAGTTGTTTTAAGAGAGGCACGCAGAATTTGGTATTGGGATGGAGCCGCTTCTTTATCACAATTAGCCATTGATGGCACATCTAAACCAGAAAACTGTAAGTTTCCGCAAGTGGTTGATAGGGTTGAGTTATTAGAAGTTATAGAAATTTTAGATGTAACTAAAAAAGCACAAGAGTCAATAAGAAATGTAAAAATATGGCAACAATAGTAATTTCTTTCATAGTTTTATTTATTATTAGCTAAGATATCTCTAATGTCGATTAAGACATTTAATATTTCAATAAGAATTTCAGTATCATTCATAACGGGTTAATAGTTAATTTTTTAATCATTTCTTTAATTTTTTTATGGTCTTTACAATTGGGACAAACTAATTTATTTACATTATATTTTTTATTTCTATCAAAAATAAAATGAAATTTTTGTGAACAAACGCTACACCATCCCCAAATTCTTTCTATATCATTTTTCATAATATTTATTATTAATCAATTAGTGTTTCCCTGCCACCGATTACCCGTCAAGATAATCTTTGTTCGCTTAAAGGAGGTTTATTTGTGATTAGTGTGCAAAGTGGCGAGGGAAATATCAAGTGATTATTTTATTACCAATACTTTAGGATTGTAATATTGTTTACAATTTTTAATCCATCTATCTCGTTCTTCTTGTGGTCTATTAACACCAACATATTTATTGACAATTAAATCAGGTGTATTTAAACCAAGTTCAACATAATAATATTTAATCAACTGTGAAAAAGCATTAATTGAATGTTCCCAAGACTGATACTGTTTAATCGCGCCAATTTTGCCATCTACTAAGATACCGAACGGATTGTAAGTATCTTTTTTAATATTGTTAAAGCTACTTTCGGCGTTAGCAACACATAAATATAATTCTACTGGCAAATTAAAGTGATTAGCAGAGGCAATGATTAAATCTACCGTGTTTGCCATTTTAGTTCCTTGCAAAGCAGAGTTAAGTGTTTGGCGATCTAAATTAGTCTTGGCAAGTATTCGTTCCGGCATTGGGGCTAGGTTAAATGTATTCATCGCCCAAACTTTAGCGTGTAGCGGAACAGTGATAATCGCATACAAAGTAATAATTACTAATAGGCCGGAGGCTAAGATAATAAAGGCAATTTTACCTTTAAATCGGTTTAGTAAATTGTCGATCCAATTAAGGATTTTTTTAATTGTTTTCATAATGTTTGATTGTTAATTTTGTTTTAATTTTTGTTTTATGTAATCTAATTATTTTTTTTATTTAATTCATTTTGTAATGTTCCTATGAATCCAGTTAAACTATCTGTATCAACATTTCTAGTAAGACTAGCATAAGTTGTATACCATCTAATTAAATCAACTATTCTGTCAATTTCTGATTGTGAAATGTCTAATTGTTTTTGATAATTATATTCCATATATTTATTTATTAGCCAACTGGCGGTATATTATTTATTCTCTCTATGCTATGCCTTTTTTTCTGTGTGAATATAAAATATACCAACCAGTGAGCTTAATAATTTACTTCCTTAGATAATATCGCTTCCATCATCCAGCTGTCTGAGATATTCTCATCTAAATCTTCAATAGTTACGTTCATACTATTTTTTTGCGTTGCTTTATCAACTAAGCGTTTGTCAGCATTAACCATTTTTTGGATTTCTTTGTCTGGGATTAAATTATTCGGATTCATAATGTTAAAGTTATTTTTTAGATTCAGTCTAGCGTTTGAGACTGAAAGATTTGTCCACTTTGCCGTTATAAACTTCGAGTCTTAACTAATTCCTTTGGGGGGTGAATTATATTGAGTTCTAATGTTTTTTTAGGCTTAGTGATTCGCCGGCCTTACTCTGCTATTATCTTATCATGCCTTAAAAACTGTGTCAATAGTTAAATGTGTATAAGTTTACAAATTACCTTAAATTTATGCTAAAATTAGCCAAATTAATAATATCTAATATTTTCAAAGATTTGCGTTTTTCTGCCATTATTTTATCAATGTCGATAAAGAATACTTGTTTGTCTTTAATAATTGCAACATAGGCTTCCTGCTCACTTATCTTGATAATGTCGTAGGGATTAGAAAATCCGGCATCGGGTATTTTCCATACAATCTGATGATGTTTAGTAAGATGTAACGCATTAATCTGATGCTCTGCAATTTGATTTAATCGAAAAGTATTTCCACGCATAATTTTCACCTCGATAGCACAAGTGCCTAATGGACATATATCAGATTTTAGATAATGTATTAATTTAGTTGTCATCTTTTGCTCTAGCTTTTCCATACATCTCCAATTGAAAATCTTGCTTAAGATTAACAACATTGTCAAAGACATCGTAATCAATACTGTCTTTAATTAATAAACTTATATAGACATTTTTCTTAGGATTATTAATGCGCGATATCCGGCCGATCATCTGCAAGTAATTAACCAAAGAAAAATCATAGCTATAAAATACCATTAATCCAAAATCTGGGGCTTCCCAACCACAGGAACAGGCAGCATTAACGATTATAATGCTTTTTTCCGCGT
>JAMCVO010000044.1 GCA_023475715.1 Actinomycetota bacterium | reverse complement strand
TTATACGCAATCTTTATGAACCGTGATGAGCTCATAGAGAAGGTTATGGACAGGATGTTCGGTTATGGAGAGCTGCAATACCTTATTGATGATCCCACAATTTCAGATATTGATTTTAACCGGCATAACTATTGCACTATAAAACGTGATGGCATGCGGCAAACAGAAAATATCGGGTTTAAGAATGAAAAAATATTCGAGGATTTTGTCAAGCTTATTATAACCAGACGCGGAGGTATAATAAATGAAAACGACAGTCATTGCCGCGTTGCGGATTTACAAAAAAGATTGCGTATAAATGGTTCGATATGGCCGAGGAATATTACCGGACCGTCGTTAAATATAAGGAAGCATCCAATGAAAAGTCATACATACGACGACCTGATAAATTTAAAAATGCTTGATAAACAGCTATCGGTATTTTTGCAAAAACTTGCAAAAACAAGCTCCAGAGTCATATTTTGCGGAAAAGGCGCTGCCGGTAAAACTACCCTGTTAAGGACATTCATCAACTCTTTTGATGAACTGGAGCGTGTATTGGTATGTGAATCAGACTCGGAGCTGTACCCCGATAATCCTTCCTGTATAGTCCAACGCGTAAAAAAGGGGAACGAAGGCGGGCGGCCTGTAGTGCTGCTGGACCTGGTCGGGGATGGTCTTACAATGACACTTGACACTTATGTTGTCGGAGAAATTGTAGGGAATGAAAGTTGGACGGTGATAACAGCAGGGTTAAATGGTCACAGGATATTGGGAACTTTACATGCAAACAGTGCAATGAGCACTTTTAACCGGCTTGTTACTCTTATTAAACTTGCCGGAGCAGACCTGGGCGAAGCAACCCTTAAACATATTATTTCTGATTCTATAGACATCATTGTCTACATGAAAGATTTTAAAGTTGCTGAGATACTTGAAGTGGTTGGATTTGATGAGACAACAGGCACTATTGCTACAAACCTGTTGTATTTGTTAAAAACAGGCAGCACAATCGGTGAGTTAAAAGGCAGATTACGTCATGAATTGGAAGGGATAAATATAGATGATTGAATTACTTTTACACAACTATTTTCTTCTTGCTCTTCTTGCTTTAAGTGCAGTTTTAGCTGGGGTCCTGGCTTTTTACGGTGCATATAAATTCAACTTCATGTTGTTTCAGGGGAAATTGAACAAAGGCTATAACAGGCTTAGAGACGCTTACAATAACCAAAGAATTGCGGAGGAAGTTAAAAAATATACAAGGACAATACATATTAAGCTCAGTTTACTTGAAAAACTTGAAATAAGGTATGTAGACAAGCCGAATCTGAGAAGATGGCTGCCATTTATGAACTTGAACATTATTATGGCGGTTTCGTTAATACTTTCTGTGGTGACTTTCGGACTGGTTTACTCAAAGTTATATCACATACCCAGTTCTTTAAGCCTTGCAGCAATTATATTCTGTGTACCCTTTGTAGGCCTGGATATGTTGTCAAAATATAATTCGGAGCGTGTGAGAAAAAAACTTGCTACCTTTGTAGCGATATTGAATAAATGGTGTGATGTCAAAGAAGATATTATATATATTTTTGAAAATTCCATTGAAAGCGTAGGACAACCTCTGGCAAGTTTTATTACCGACTGCATAATACAAATGAAATCAGGCTTAAATGAATATGAGGCACTGGATATATTTTCAATGAAGGTTGACAGCGAACAGTTTCAGGATTTTGTGCTGAACCTGAAGCAAAACAGGAAACACAGGGGTAAGCTAAAAGAACTTCTTACCAATCTGGAAGATGAATTTTTTAATCTGGAAGAGGAATACGACAGACGGAAGATTACAACATTTGGTTCAAGGCTTAGAGTATACGGCCTTATGGTATTTGTTGCTGCAGTAGGCTACTTTTTCATGCAATTTAATTCCGACGTTAAACATTTTTATTTACAGGATGAAGCAGGTAAGCTTTTAATGACAGTATTTTTCATTATCTATTTTATTGCTTTTATTATATCAACGAAAATTACAAGTTTTAATTATTGAGAGGCAGCACATGATAGCTTTGAGTGTTTATAAATCGTACCCGCAGCTTTTTATCCTGGTTTCAATTGCCGGTATTGTAATGGCCAAAATTATATTTACCAGAATTTATATTGCGTTGAACAGTCACTTATATGAAGCAAAAGGGGGCAGGGGGCAAAAACAAAAAATTATACACAGGTTAAAAAGAAATATTGATATTTACATAGATTCATATAACAGTGGAGATAAGGAATCCGGCATATACAGACGGGCGGCAATACAAATGAAACGTGCCGGGTTTTATGGGAAATACGCGCCTGTAGTTTATATAATTCTGCAATTCATTATGCCTGCTCTGATAGGAATGTTTTGTATAATAAACCTGTATCCCGATATCATCACGGCTGTTTTGGCAGGTTTGTCGGCAGCTGTTTGCGTAAGGATTACAGTAATGGGTGCAAGAAATGGCATGAATAAGGAGTTCAGATGCTCTGCCTACAAAATTTACAGGTACATGCACAATCAGATGGCGGCAGGGGTGAGCATCAATGACACCATCAAATCCTTATATTTGATTTGCAGGGATTCAAAGCTTTCCAAACCCTTGACAATACTAAGTGCAACTTATGCCAGGACGCTTGATATCAGGTATTCTCTTGAAGAATTTAAAACATATTTCAAGCTTGACGAAATTAACAGCCTCTGTGCTGCGTTGGAACAGGGGGTGATGACCGGTGATAGCGCAAAGCTCCTTGCAAGACAGGAAAAAACCATGTTCAGGCAATAAAATAGATAA
>JAMCVO010000004.1:2375-2802 GCA_023475715.1 Actinomycetota bacterium | reverse complement strand
TTGAGACGATGTTAAAAATCAGAGTCTTTGAGTTAACTGTTGAGCAGCATTTCCAGTTAGGAAATATTCATGGAACCATTCATATGGCTACCGGCCAGGAAGCAACATCTGCCGGAGCCATATTTGCCCTGAAAGAAAATGATCTTATTACCAGCACTCACAGAGGTCATGGCCACTGCATAGCAAAAGGAGCAGATTTAAAGCTTATGATGGCGGAAATGTTCGGAAAAGAAACAGGTTATTGCAGGGGCAAAGGTGGTTCGATGCATATAGCTGATATCTCTATAGGTAACCTTGGAGCTAACGGAATAGTTGCAGGAAGTGCAGCTATTGCAACTGGGGCAGCCCTGGCTTCTCAAAAATTAAAAACCGGCCAGATTGTTATCTGCTTTTTAGGAGACGGCTCAATTAATGAGGGGATATGGCA
>JAMCVO010000004.1:0-2365 GCA_023475715.1 Actinomycetota bacterium | reverse complement strand
CCGTCTATTGTCAAACCGTTAATATTGCATCAAACTGGAAACTGCCTGTTATTTATTTGTGTGAGAATAACCAGTATGGGATGGGAATGCCTATAAAGAAAGCAACTAATCTTAAAAAGCTCTCTTATAGGGCAAAAGCCTATAATATTACCGGTTTGACAATAGACGGAAATGATGTCTTAGGAGTATATGAAACAGTATCAAAATTGGCAGCTGATGTAAGGGAAGGGAAAGGCCCTGTTTTTCTTGAATGTCTTACATACAGGGTAAAGGGTCATTCTCTTCGTGATGCCCAGAGATACAGGCCGGAAGGCGAATCAAGAGAGTGGTTAAAAAATTACGATCCGATAGAAAGATTTAGAAAATATCTTATGGATAAAAGCATATTAACTCTTGAAGAAATTGATGATCTTGAGAAAAATGTAACAGCACAGGTGGAAGCAGCTTTAAAATTTGCACTTGACAGTCCATTTCCCGATCCGGCTCATGTTATGGATGGCATCTATGCTTAAATTAAGAATATTAAATATTAACAATAATTAAGGATTACAAAATATGCGAGAAATAACTTATACAGAGTCAGTCAGAGAATGCCTCAGGCAGCAGATGAAAGCCGATGAAAAAATATTTATGCTGGGCGAAGATATCGGGCTCTACGGCGGAGCATTTGGTGTAAGCTTTGGTCTTTTTGACGAATTTGGAAAAGACAGGATAATGGATACTCCAATTTCTGAGCAGGCTATTGCTGGAATAGCAGTAGGAGCTTCCCTTCTTGGAATGAGGCCTATAGTAGAGATAATGTTTTCGGATTTTATGATGTTAACCTTAGATCAGGTTGCAAACCAGGCAGCAAAATTAAGATATATGTTTGGCGGCAAAGCAAAAGTCCCAATTGTTATTAGAACCCCCGGAGGAGGGGGTATGGGAATGGCTGCCCAGCATTCACAAAGTATAGAATCCATATTTCTTACATTTGCCGGACTTAAAATTGTAATGCCATCCTGCGGCTATGATGCAAAGGGGCTTTTAGCCAGTGCAATTAAGGATGACAACCCCGTTTTATTTTTTGAACATAAGCTTTTATATCCTACAAAAAGTGCTGTGCCAGAAGAAAGCTATGAAATTGCCCTTGGCATTGGCGACGTAAAGAGGGAAGGGAAAGACATTACTGTTGTTGCAACCTCTTATATGGTTAACAAGTCACTTAAGGTAGCAGATAAGCTTGCGCACGAAGGAATAAGCGTGGAAGTAATTGATCCAAGAACTATCAAGCCACTTGATCTTGATCTTATTATAAATTCAATTAAAAAAACAAATAAGGTGGTTCTTGTAGAAGAAGCGTGCTATAGCGGTGGCTTTACATGTTATCTTGCTTCAGAAATAATTAAATATGGATTTGATTACCTTGATGCACCCATACTTAGAGTAGCTGCACTTGACTGCCCGATACCATACGAGAGAGGTCTTGAAAATACGGTAATACCGGATGAGGCAAAGATAGAAAAAGCGATAAGAGAAGTTTTAAGCATTAGGCTCGGGATTCCTTTTGATTTAAAACCTGTATCATAGATAAGATGGAAATTATATGCGATTTGAAATACCTTATGCAAAGAAAAAAATAAATATTGAAATACCTGATAAAAATATAATTCCCATTATTTTTAAAGAACATCTGTTAAGCGATACAGATGGCGAGGATAATATTATTAAAAACGCTCTGGACAACCCGATGTCTTTAGACAGACTCTCAAGCTTGGCCTACAAAAAAAACCATGTTTGTATACTTGTTTCAGATATAACAAGGCCCTGTCCTTCATATAAATTTCTCCCCTTTCTGATTGAAGAATTAAAAAAGACGAAAGTAAGAGAAATTGAGATAATTTTTGGTCTTGGCATACACAGAAAACATACAGATGAGGAAAAAATAAAACTGGCAGGCGACATGGCAGCCAAGAATTGTAAACTTACAGACTCTGACATATCAAGATGCAAATTTATAGGAAACACTTCTTATAATACCCCTGTTGAGATATTTAATGATGTCTTAAAATCAGACTTTTTAATTGCTACAGGCAACATTGAATATCATTACTTTGCAGGTTACAGCGGTGGTTCAAAAGCGCTTATGCCAGGGGTTTGCTCTAAAAATTCCATAAGCGCCAATCATTCAATGATGCTGGAGGACAATGCATGTGCCGGTAAATTTTTTGATAACCTTGTAAGATGTGATATTGAGGAAGCAGGCAAAATTGCAGGTATTGATTTCATTTTTAATGTTATTTTAGATGATAATAAAAAGATTATCGGAGCTGCAGCAGGTAAAAATAATGAGGCATATCTTGAAGGTATTTCAATATTTATTTTT
>JAMCVO010000778.1 GCA_023475715.1 Actinomycetota bacterium | reverse complement strand
ATCCTGTTTTGGAAGCCGATCTTATAATTAACCTGCCAAAATTTAAAACACACAGCTTAACCAGAACAACAGGTGCAATAAAAAATATGTACGGCATCATTTATGGAAGGACAAAGACTCTTCTTCATACAAAATTCATAGAACTGGAAAAATTTAATGATATGCTTCTTGACATTTATACTTTTAAAAAGCCTGTGCTCAATATAATGGACGGCATTCTGGGAATGGAAGGAGAGGGTCCGGGACCAAGCGGTAATCCAAGAAAGATAGGTCTTGTCATTGCAAGTACAAATGGCATAGCAATGGATAATGTCGTTGGAAGGATAATGGGTATCAAAGATGGAAATTCTCCACTTATTAATGCAGCAGAAAAAAGGGGCCTGGAAGGATGGAACCTTAACGATACCGAAATACTTGGAGAGGACCTGAATGATGTAATTATAAGTGATTTCAGATTACCAAAAAATTCAAATATTGACAGGATAACAAAAAACAGGTTTATAAACACTTATATTTTCCCATTCATTAGAAACAGTCTTGCTCTTTCACCATACCAGAATAAAAAAAAGTGCAATTTTTGTAAAGAATGCATAGAGCTTTGCCCGGAAAAAGCTATTGCAATTTTAAACGCTGATAAATTAAAATTTGATTACAAGAAATGCATCAGATGCTACTGTTGCAGTGAAATGTGCCAGCAGGGTGCTATTGATTTAAGATATTCATTCATTGGCAATTTAATTTTTGAAAGAAAGAAAAAAAATGAAAAATGACTTATATAAGAATGTAACTATCATCGGAGGCAATGCCGCAGGGCTTGCGGCTGCCAGCCAGGCAAGAAGGACTGACCCTGATTTGAATATTACCGTGCTTGAATCAGGAGAATATATTTCTTATGGCTCCTGTGGGCTGCCCTATTATATTTCCGGAGAAATCAGGAATATGGAAGACCTGTTTGCATATCCGAAAAGTTTTTTTGAGGAAAAAAGAAATATAAAAATATTTATGTCTCATAAAGTGGTAAATCTTAATCCTTCAAAAAAAGAATTAACAGCACTAAAAATTGATAGCAATAATAAAAACTCGGGTCCTGATTCAGTAAACGACAGCCAGCCTATTACTTTTAAATATGATAGATTGGTAATTTGCAGCGGTGCTTCTCCGGCTAAATTGAATATCCCCGGAATTACATCGTCTAACATATTCAATTTCAGGAATGTAAGAGATGTAATAAGCCTAAAAAATTATATCACTCTGAACAGACCAGAAAAAGCTTTAATTATAGGCGGCAGTTCCGTGGGTCTTCTTGTCGCAGAAGCTCTGAATAATATAGGTATTAAAGTAACTGTGGCTGAAAATTCCGGCAACATATTTAAAGATTATGATGATGAAATAAGCAGAAAATTATCTGAAACTTTGAAGTCTTTAATAATAGTTCGGGACAGAAGGCAAATTCTGCTTTGATATCACTTAGTTCTGAAAATTTCAGTGGTCATAATGAAATAGAGATTGATTTCATTATACTGGCAGCAGGTATTGAGGCAAACACCGATTTTATAAAAGATTCTTCAATAGATCTGGGATCAAATAAGGCAATAAGGGTAACAAATAAGCAGCAGACTTCTTATCCCAATATATATGCCGCAGGAGACTGCTGTCTTGTAAGGAACCTGGTAACACAGAAACATGAATTTATCCCTACTGCAGGCATAGCTATAAAGACAGGAAGAATAGCCGGAAACAATGCTGCGGGCGGTGACGAAATTTTCAAAGGTTCTATAAATACCAAGGTCGACAAAATTTTTGGTCTCGAAATCGCGAGGACAGGAATAGATAGTAAAACTGCATCCTATAATGGATTTGACACAATTAAAATTACCGGCAGTTACCTCTCTCATATAAAAGCTATACCTGGAGCCTCGGAGATAACGGTTGCAATAACTGTTGATAAAAAAACACACAGGCTTCTGGGAGCACAAATGATCGGCAAAGAAGGAGTAGCAAAAAGAATAGATGTATTTGCAACAGCAATTTCAAATGAAATGAAAGTTGAAGATATTTATATGCTGGATTTAAGCTATGCACCCAAAATATCCACTTCAATAGATCCGGTAAATAAAATATGCGGAAGGGCTGTTATCGAACTTCAAAGCAGAAAGTTTTAATTTCAGAATAACTCATCCTGTGAGGGTTCAGCTTTTCCAGGTTTATTAACTTCCGGTTCTATGAAATCAGGCTTATTTTTTATACTCCTGATGCCCATTTTCTTATCTTCTGGAATTTCATGGTCACCGGATAGTTTAAGTTCTCTCAGGAGTACAGACCTATCAAAATTTTTCAGGAAAACCGACCAGTCAGCCTGCCCCCCGCTTTCTTCCAATATCATATTAAAGCCCCCAATATCAGCATCCATATTATCAACATGAAAAACTACGAATGCTTCTAAAATTTTTGGCCTCTTTGGTGAACCGAATTCTTTATATCCATGATGGCTCAATATTATATGCAAAAGCCTGTCTTTTAAATCATCAGGAAAATTTTTCATTTGAGCAATTTTTTCCTGAACCATTCCATAACCTATGGTAATATGTCCGAGAAGCCTTCCGGTATCGGAAATTTTTATTGTTGAATCCAATTCGTATTCTTTTATTTTCCCCACATCATGCAGTATTGCACCTGTTACTACAAGATCCCTGTTCAAATTGTCATATATTCCGGCAATCCATTCACAGATTTTTGTTACGGTTAACGTGTGATCCAGAAGACCGCCTATATAGGCATGATGATACTGTACTGCTGCTGATGAG
>JAMCVO010000506.1 GCA_023475715.1 Actinomycetota bacterium | reverse complement strand
TTTTTGCCATTATAGCTTCCCTGCCTGATTTGCTTTCAGTTATAATCCCTTTTATTTTTTTATCTTCAACAATTGCATCAGAAGCATATGTGTATAATTTTAAATTTGCACCTGCTTCTTCCAGCAATATCCAAGAATGTGGAGGAAGCGGCAGAAGTTGATGGCTGCAGTTTTCTGCGTAAAATGTGGAGCATATATTTGCCGCTCATCATGCCGGTTGTACTTGTAATAATTATCGTACTTACCATAAGTTATTTTAATATAGTCGGTTTTATTTTATTGATGACCGGCGGAGGTCCTGTAAGTGCCACCGAATTGTTAAGTATCAGGCTGTATAAAGAAGGTTTTAAATTCTTTAATATTTCCGGTGCGGCATCAATTACTACATTTATTCTCATTATCAATCTGTTCCTGACCTGGATTTATAAAAGAATAGTAGATACTAAGAAGACAATGGATTGATAGTCCGTAGTAATTGATCCTGCAGGATACAGGCTATAAATTATAAAGGACTTTAGTATATCAAGTGAAAGAAAACAGTAGATGATGGAAATATATATTGAAAAAGAAAAACAGATTCCGATAAAAGAAAAAGTTGATGTTTTAGTGGTAGGAAGCGGGCCTGCAGGTTTTTCAGCAGCTATCAATTCTGCACGACTGGGGGCAAGTACATTACTGGTAGAGCAGTTTGGGAGTGTGGGCGGTGTATCAACAACAGGTCTGATGAGTGAATGGTGCGGCAAAAATTACGTTGGTACCTGGGCTGAGATTTTAAATAGAGCAAAAATAAATGATGATACCATGATAGCCATAGAGCATGAAAGACTTAAACTCCTATATCTGGATATGCTGGAAGAAGCAGGTGCAAATTTAAAATTATACACGTACGCATCTGATGCAATTGTTGAAGATAAAAAAATAAAAGGGATTATAACTGAAAGCAAATCAGGCAGGGAAGCTATAATGGCAAAAATTGTTATAGATGCCAGCGGGGACGGTGATATAGCTGCACATGCAGGTGCAAAATTTTTTAAAGGCCGGGAATCTGATGGAAAAATGCAGCCAATGACACTCATGTTTAAAATAGCCGGAGTTGACTTTAACAGGGCAATATTTTTATCAGTGCCGCATTCAAAATATGAAACCCCTTTTGGTGATATACAGGAAATCGCAGCACGAGAGCTTCCCTTTCCTTTGGGATATATTGTTCTGCACAGATCCCCTCAGGCAGGATTGGTTACCTGTAACATTACCAGAGCTTTGGATGTTGACGGTACAAATGCCGATGATTTGACAAAAGCACATATTGAATGCCAGAAACAAATAAAAATCATAATTGAGTTTATCAGGAAATATGTTCCGGGTTATGAAAACTGTTTTCTTATCGACACAGGTGCAATGATAGGGGTCAGGGAAACCAGACATTTTATAGGAGAATATATTCTCAAAGAAGAGGATATTATAAAAGGTGAGATATTCGATGACTGGGTTGTTGCAAGGGCTCATTATTTACTTGATATACATAATCTTACCGGCAAAGGTTGGCTGGACGACAGTGTAAGGCTGAAGAAAGGCCCCCCTGAAAGCGGTTATACCATACCATACCGTTGTCTTGTTCCGAAAGAAATCGATGGTTTATTACTTGCGGGAAGAAATATTTCCGGTACGCATGTTGCACATTCCAGTTATCGCGTAATGTCAATTTGTGCAAATACAGGTCAGGCTGCCGGAATCGCTGCAGCATTATGCATAAAAGAAAATGTGAATCCCAGAAATCTGGAAGTTGGTAAAATCCAGCAGATACTGAAGAAACAGGGTGTTGAACCCTTATATGATAACTGACTAAACTTTAATTGCTTATTAGCATAAATAAATATCAACTATTAGGTAAAATAAAAAATAGAAGGGGAATTAAGAATATGCAGACAAGAATATCTCAAAGATTTAAAATCATTTTTGGGGGCATTTTTAAACATGCATTTTTGATAATAATTCTGGTTACAATTCTTGCACCTTTTATCTGGACTCTAAGTTCTTCATTTAAGTCACCTGAAGAGATAATAGCATATCCGCCAAGTTTTATTCCCCAGGATTGGACTATTCAAAATTATATCAACGTATTAACTGAAGCAAGGTTTTTCCGGTATATTCTTAATACAGCCATAGTAACTTCAGGAGTTGTAATTTTATCGGTTATAGCTTCAATGTTTGCCGGTTATGCAGCCGCACGCTTCAGGTTCCGTTTCAAGGGTCTGATCATGTTTTTTGTTCTTGCGGGATCAGCTATAGGGAGATTTGCAAATGCCATGCCCCTTTATTTTTTATCGGTCAAATTAAAACTATACGATACCTATTACATACTGATAATTGCCGGTGCAGCATTTGTAATTCCGACACTTATGTGGCTGATGATGGCATATATTCAAACTATACCAAAGGAACTGGAAGAAGCGGCTAAGATTGACGGCTGCAACAACTGGACGTCATTCTGGAAAGTATTGGTGCCTGCCATAAAGCCGCCGATTATTGCTGCAGTTATCATTGCCATGGTATACAGCTGGAATGAATTTATACTTGCCTTGCTTCTTACAAAATCAGTCGAAGTAAGGACCCTGACATTGGCCCTGTATTCATACTTAACAGAAATGGGGGTCCAGTGGGGGCAGCTCACGTCGGCATCAATTCTTTCGCAGATCCCTATACTTGTTGTCTTTTTCCTGCTTCAGAGATACTTTATCCAGGGTCTTACTGCAGGTACGCTTGGGGCGGAATAATCGGCAATTATTAATATGGATGACTGGTTGATA
>JAMCVO010000483.1 GCA_023475715.1 Actinomycetota bacterium | reverse complement strand
AAAGTAAGAAATCTGGTAAAAAATATAGAACCTGATATTGATATTCATGAAAAAACAGATAAAAAAATAAAAACAAAAGACAATATTAGAAACAGGAAAAATATTATTTCAGCAGTAAGAATAACCTTGAGTGCCATAATCTTTACAACCGCATTAGTCTTTAAATTCCAGCTGTTAGTGGAATTTTTTCTGTATCTGACCAGCTACCTGCTGGCCGGTGCAGATGTAATATTGAAAGCATTTAAATATATTGCTAAGGGTAGAGTTTTTAATGAGAATTTCCTGATGCTTATTGCCACCGCAGGTGCTTTTGCAATAAAGCAGTTTCCTGAAGCTGCTGCAGTCATGCTTTTTTATAAGGTTGGTGAATATATCCAGGGTATTGCGGTTAACCGTTCAAGAAAATCAATAGCATCTCTTATGAATGTAAGACCCGATTATGCAAACCTGAAAGACGGTGATGACATCAGAAAAGTATCTCCTGACGAAGTAAATATCGGAGATCTGATAATTATTAAACCCGGAGAAAGAGTGCCTCTTGACGGTAAAATCATAAAAGGCAATTCAAATGTTGACGTATCTGCATTAACAGGGGAGTCTGTTCCGAAAGATGTTCATGTCGGAGACGAAATATTAAGCGGATTTGTTAATTTAAACGGAGTTTTAATTGTCAGGACAACAAAGAAATATGGTGAATCAACCATTGCAAAAATTCTTGATATGGTGGAAAATTCCGGCAGCAAGAAAGCACCAACCGAAAGTTTTATTACTAAATTTGCCTCATATTATACCCCTTTTGTTTTAGGAATTGCTTTTTTTATTGCAATCTTCCCGCCGCTGGTTATAAAAGGAGCAGCATTTTCCGACTGGATATACCGTGCACTTGTCCTGATGGTAATTTCCTGCCCGTGTGCCTTAATGGTATCAATCCCCTTAGGTTTTTTTGGAGGGATAGGAGCTGCCTCAAGGAACGGGATAATGATAAAAGGAGGTAATTACCTTGAGGCATTGAATTATGTCAGCATGGTTGTTTTTGACAAGACAGGTACGCTTACAAAAGGAATATTTAAAGTTATTCAGATTAATACAAAGAATAATTTCAGCAAAGAGGAATTGCTTGAATTTGCTGCTTATGGTGAATCTTTCTCAAACCATCCGATTGCATCTTCAATATTGCATGAATATGGAAAAAAGATAGATAAAGAGCTTGTGAGTGATTATGAAGATATAGCTGGATTCGGCTCTAAGATAAAATTTAAAGATAGAGAAATAATTATCGGAAATTCAAAATTAATGAAAAAGTATGGCATTAAGTTCATCGAAGAAATATCATCCGGTTCAATAGTGTATGTTGCAGTTGATTCTCATTATGCAGGTTATTTGATTGTTTCTGATGAGGTTAAGAAGGATTCAAGAGAAACCATAGAGAAGTTAAAGAATTTGGGTATAAAAAGGATGGTTATGTTTACGGGTGACAATAAAAATACTGCCAGGCTTATCAGCAGTGAACTTGGAATAGATGAAATATATACAGAGTTGCTGCCGGATCAGAAAGTTAAGGAGTTTGAAATTCTTGAAAAACAGAAATCGTCAAAGGATAAAATTGTATTTGTCGGCGATGGAATTAATGATGCTCCGGTTCTTGCAAGAGCTGACATAGGAGTTGCGATGGGAGGATTGGGCTCGGATGCAGCTATCGAATCTGCTGATATTGTAATAATGAATGATGAACCTATAAAGCTTGTGAGTGCAATTAATATAGCAAAGAAAACAAAAAGAATTGTCTGGGAGAATATCTTTCTGGTACTGGGTATTAAAACAATAATATTAACCCTGGGAGCTTTAGGAGCAGCTTCAATGTGGGAGGCTGTTTTTGCTGATGTCGGCGTAACCCTGCTGGCTGTTTTAAATACTCTGAGAGTATTCAGGGTCAAAAATCCTTAAATATCTGCGGCATAATTTAAAAAGATCCAAATATTTTTAAGCAGCTTTCAAAAAATTAAGATCTTCAAATTTTTTTAAATAAACTATTTAAAAAGTTTTATTGTGAATTATGATAAAATATTTAAATAGCCAATTACTGATATGGCTTCAGGCCTTAAGATAAATAATAATTTTAAAAACGTTAAGCGAGAGTTTATATGAATGCTTTTAAAGAGCAAAATTTAATCAGTATTTTAAAGGGAAGCCATACTGCTGAAATAGATGAAAAGTGCATAAATACCGGGATTGATTCAAGACTTCTTATGAATAATGCTGGCGTAAAAGTATCCGATTTCATCAGTACACGTTTTAAGACTTCCGATAGCGAAAATGTCACATTCTGGTTTGATGATATAGAAATGAGAAAATATCCTGTAAGTAAATCGAAGATTAATGATATTAAAGGAAGTATTGTGTGCGGCAGCGGGAACAACAGCGGTGATGGAATTGTTTGTGCTATTAATCTTGTGAAAAAAGGATATTTTATTAATTTGTACTGTATTGCCCCTCCGGAAAAATTTTCAAAAGACACTGCATTTTATTTTAATGAACTTGAAAAATTAAAAAAAGAAGAAAAACTGCTAAACTTAAATATTTGTTTTATCCTCAAAGATAATGAAGATGAGATAAATAATTTTAAAGCTAATCTAAAAAACAGCAGTTTTATCATTGATGCAATTTTTGGCACAGGGCTTCATGGAGACAATATTAAAGGGTTTGCAAGAGAAGTAATCAGATTCATTAATGAAGCAAAGGAAAGCAATAACAGGTTGGCGGTTATAGCCATAGATGTTCCTTCTGGTATAGCTATTACCTTAGATACTTC
>JAMCVO010000462.1 GCA_023475715.1 Actinomycetota bacterium | reverse complement strand
CGGCGTTAACGATTGGTAAACAACAAGATACTTTTGAAATATCTCATCAGCTATAACATCCCCAAGTCTGAATACAAAAAAAGTAATATATTTTGTCCATAATGGTATAAATAATCCACAAAGGGAAGGTGTAGCTCCTCTCATTACTCGCAGATTTAGGGATGAATTGGTAAAACAGGGCGTAGATGAGAAAACAATATTTCTGGAGCCTGTATATGAACGAGAAGAGCGTGGGAGACCCCGTGCGGATATACAACGCTGGCTCAGGGATTCCTTATTTAATGAGGATGTTATAGCTGATGAGATATTTCAAAAGTATCTTGTTGTTTACCAATCGTTAACGCCGGAACAAAGAGCCGCTTTAAAAGTTGGCATTACTTATTCTGGTAGTTTCAATCCATACCTTCGTGCTCTTGAGAAGTATAATATGAACATAGAAACAATTGTTAATTATGGGGGTCAATCTCTTAAAGGTGTTTTTTCAGGTTATCAAATCAACAACGCCCACATAAAGAATGTGATTAATATATGGGGAGAAAATGATTTTTATGGTAAACTTGTGCAAGAGAAGAAATTTACTAATGTTAATGTGATAAATATAGAATTAAAAGGCGCAGACCATAGTGATTTTAATATAGAGGATAGATATACAGGCAGTAGGGCTGAATTGAATAGAAAGGCTGCACAGTTTAATGCATATATAACAAAACTTGCGACCAACCCACAAGTTATAGCAGAGGTAGTGTTAGTAAGAAATGGGGTGACTGCAGTATATCAAGATGGTAAAATAATCAAATACGAAGTTGATTTAAGCACTTTTAGTATTCCGGAGGAACAATGAAGAATAAGGTATTGATTATTATTTTCGTTATTATTGCGATTACAACAATAGGTGTCTTGATATATCGAGATAAATATAAGATGTCAGAAACGAAAAAAAGCAAGTTAGTGGTAGATGTATCAATTGATAAAGACACGAAGCAGGGTTCTATGTTTATTGGTTCTTCAGAAGAAGCTTCAAAACTAAAAGAGTCGGACAAATTAATTGACCCCGTGATTGATATTGCAACAAATGCTGAAGAGAAATATAAAAAGGGTAATTATGCGGAGGCAGAAAAAGAAGCATTAAGAGCTATAAGTCTTGCGAATCACGGCATTGTAAAACATATTGCTCATAATACATTGCTAAAGACATATGAAGCCACTAACAATTATAGTGCTGCGATTACAGAAATTGATTGGTTATTGAATAATGTAAATGAGCAAACAAAGATTGGATTAATAGAAAAGAAGAAGAAATTTGAAGAATTGTCGCAGAAAAGTTCGCAATAGCACCCCTTGTTGCTCATAGCATATTTTTTGCCACCTAACTAGGGGAAATTGGGGACGTGTCACTTAGGGACACGCAGCAGTTAAAAAACAAAAATATTTTAAAAATAATTGCAAGAATTTCGCCTCTTTTTGCATCTTATATAGTAGGTAGTATAAGACATGAAAGGAGGCATTTTTATGCCAAGAACAAGTAGAATCATATGCGATAACGCAGTATACCATATTTTAAACAGAGGCCACGATAGAAGAAAGTTATTTCCACAGATATGTGATTTTAAAGTCTTTAAAGATATAATCTTGCGGTATAAGCAAAAATTCAGATTTGACCTTTATCATTATTGCTTTATGTCTAATCATTTCCATCTCTTGCTGAGGATATATAAAGGCAATGAGTTATCCTTGTTTATGAAAGGAATCTGCCAATCATACGCTTTTAACTATAAACGCAAATATCAATTATCAGGGTATCTTTTTCAGAACAGATACAAGAGTATATTTATTGACAAGGATTCATATCTTATGGAATGTGCCAGATATATAGAGCGTAATCCAGTTAGAGCAGGCATAGTAAATGACCCTGGCCAATACCATTGGTCTAGTTACAATTTTTATGCAAAGGGTAAGGTCGATGCTATAATGACTCCAGACCCTACTTATAATAACTTTTCAACGGATAAAGCAGAAAGAAGAGCTAAATATGTCGAATATGTTTCTACAACAAGGCCTTATGAGGAAATCCTTGATGAAAAGATGCAAGAATTTAAATAAATGGAGTGTCCCAGAGTGACACGTCCCCAAATACCCAGAGTGACACGTCCCCAAATACCCCCCATTAGCAAGATAGCAGTTAGGAATTAAGGAGGTAGTGGGGGACGTTCCTCAAATGGACAGGTTAGATAGGAAAAAGATAGCCTTCCTTCTATTGATTAAACAAATCTATAAGGTATACTTAGTGAATAAGATAAATTGATGCAGTTTTTAGTTGCCTGGAGAAAATGTGGGCAACTATATTTTTTTGCCACTTAGTAAAAAAGTTTAAAAAAGTGCCACAACTAACAAAGGGGGGTGTTATGAGAAGGCTTTTAGTATTTTGTATAGCGGTAGCGGTATTATCAGTAGCGGCGCTATCTGCATTTGCTGAAGGAGAGGATGCGGCTACTGAGTCTCAAATGCCGCCGGAACCGGTTGCAGCTGAACCACAACCGCCAGCTGCGGCAGAACCACAGGAACCAGCAGCAGCACCGCAGCAGCCAGCAGCCTCAGAAGCAGTAGCGCCACAGCAGCCAGCTGAAGCGCCAGCAGGAGGCTGTCAATAGCTACAGATCATGCATAAGAAATAAAGATGGAGAATTTTTAAAGCAATTAAGGCTGAATTTAATCGTTCAGCCTTTTTGTTGTAAGGAATGTAAAAATATTTTAAAAATAATTGCAAGAATTTAGCCTCTTTTTGCGTCTTATATATTAGAAGGTATTTTTA
>JAMCVO010000512.1 GCA_023475715.1 Actinomycetota bacterium | reverse complement strand
TTTCGCTATCCTGGTAACCCTCCCCGTAATACTCGTCTCCTGCAATTGAAAGAATTTCCGGGACAGTTTCGCCGGGAATATTTTTTTTATATATTTTCCTCATAAGCAGCGCAAGATTCTTCATGGATATTTCGTTGCCCGGATTGCCGATATTGACTATCTTATTTTCAAAATTTTCTTTATTTTTAACAATGGCACCCATGGCTTCAACGGCATCCCTGATGTAAACAAATGTCCTTTTGTTTGCTCCCCCGTCTACTATATACATCGGTTCCTTATAAAGAAGCGAAGACATGAAGTTGGCAAAGACCCTTGGGATACCTTCATTTCTGGATTTGACCAGAAAATCCATATTGGGCCCTATGAAATTAAAAGGTCTGACTATAGTATATTTTAAATTCTCTTCCTCACCATAAGCGTAAATTATTCTCTCAAGCAACTGCTTTGCACAACTGTATATCCACCTGTTCTTATTCACCGGTCCCAGTATAAGTAGTGAAGATTCCTCTGAAAAAATGCCGTTTCTGCCTCCAAGCAGGCCGTATACTTCACATGATGAAAATTGTATTATCCACTTTTTTTGTTCAAGGCATTGTTTTACTATTTTTAAATTTTCAAAAAAATTCAAATCCACTACATCAAGCGGTTTTTCTATATACAGTGCAGGAACGGCGTATGCTATCAGGTTGAACACTGCATCGGAATCTTTTATCAGGTCACCAACCATACCGTCGCTTTTATAAATATCCATATTTACAAAAGTAAAATTTTTATTTGCCAGACAGTCTGCTGAAATCTTTTCGGAATTGATATCGATGGCTGTTACTTCATAGTTCTCATTGATAAGATATTCAACAAGATGACTGCCTATAAAACCGCCTCCGCCAAATACAGTAATTTTCAAAAATCATGCTCCTTTTCCGATCGGTTTTTTTTAAATGAACAGTAGATTATTATAATTATATTATATAAACAGCAATTTACTATATCGGATAACAAATCTGAAGGCCTTCACTTACACCTGCAGGATCGTACCCGAGATCTTTTTTTGCTTCCGTACTGTCAACGGCCGCTTCCTGAAGTATCCTGCTTATTGCATATTTTGTAAGAGGAGGTTTTTTCATAGTTTTTTCCATGACAGATGCTATAAGATTGCAAACCGGAATGGGCACAGGAATAAAGTATCTGGAAATTCCCTGATGTTTTAACATCAGCTTTGCAAGATCCCATATGCTTATCTCTTCATTTCCGCAAAAGTTATAGGTTTTCCCGAAAGTTTTAGAATTGTGTACGATCTTTACAAGCCCCTTTACAATGTCATCGGCCATAACAGGATTTTTTTTCGCTTTTCCTCTTCCTATAAAAAAAACAACCGGATATTTCTTAAGGTATTCCATAAACATCATGAATTCCTGTCCTTCATTAAAACCGTATGTCAATGTAGGTCTGACTATCGTATACCTCATCTTATTCTGAGACCTGACTATATCTTCTGCGGTAATTTTTGATCTGGCATAATCAGATCCTTCCGGCTGCTCTGCCGATACGCTGGATACATATATGAAATGTTCAACTCCTGCATTTAGGGACCCGGTGACAATATTTCTGGTGCCTTCGATATTGATATCCCTTAATAAACCGGTATTATAAGCTATGATGATGGCTGCCAGATGATAGACAGTTTTAATGCCATTAAAAATGCCCTTCAACGATGAAGCGTCAGTGATATTGCCGTAAACGATCTCACAGTCAATATTATCAAGAAGGGAGACTTTTGGATCACCGGGCAGTGTAAGCACACGGACCCTATTGCCTTTTCTTACAAGTTCTTTAACGAGGCGTGAACCCATAACTCCTGCTCCTCCGGTTACAAGTATCATGCGGCACCTTCTTTCTGAATGTCTTTAGATCAATATTTTATATTTTTTTATCCCGGCTCTATGTAAAAGATAATTAAAGCTTACGGACAGGACATTAAAAAAATATTTAAAACTCTTAGGGATATTTATCGATGAAGTCTCATCAGTATATTTGACGGGACACGGAATCTCGGCTACAGAAAATTTCTTATGAAAAATTTGGGCCAGCAATTCATTATCAAAAACAAAATCATCTGAATTTTTCATATACCGGACATTTCTTAAGACTTCCGTTTTATAAGCCCTGAAGCCTGTCTGATATTCGGAAAGACGGTGACTGAATACCAGATTTTGCATACCTGTGAGTATTTTATTTGCCACGTATCTGTAAAACGGCATTATTTTAAAGACATTTTTATCAAGCATTCTTGAAGCCAGAACCACATCCGAAGAACCGTTTTTAATGATTTCAGACATCCTGATTAAAAGTCCCGGAAAATACTGGTTATCGGAATGCACCACAACTATGATGTCGGCTCCAAGATTAAGGGCTTCTGAAAAACAGGTCTTCATTGCTGCACCGTATCCTTTATTTTTACTGTGGCTGAAAGTTCTTATTCCGAGGTTCCTGGAAATTGATGCAGTTTTATCTGTCGATCCGTCATCTGCCAGCACGATGTCATCAATGAGTTCCTTCGGGATTTCATTAAAGGTATCTGTCAAGGTTTTTTCAGCATTAAATGCAGGGATCACTACTACTATTTTTTTATCACTGGCCATCATACAGAAAATTCCAGGTGCCGTAGATTGTTAAAAATTCGAAATATAATTTTTTTTACTTAAAATAAAAATATTTACTTAACTGCAAATACTGTCTGACCTAATGATAAGCCGCCTTCATAATCAGTATTTTTCAGTTTTTCTTCTGATGCCATAAGGCGTTTTTTAAGAAAT
>JAMCVO010000394.1:2068-2819 GCA_023475715.1 Actinomycetota bacterium | reverse complement strand
GCAAAAAATATTACCGATGCCGCGCTGGCCTGAATTGCCGGTTTTAAAACTTCCCTCGGATGAACAATGCTTGAAGTCAGGCTTCCCTGGGAAATGAGAATGTCTTTGATAATTTTATTCTTAATATCAAGCAAAATTACTTTAAACTGTTCCTTTTTAAGATCTTTCATTAACGGAATATAATAATTTGCTACTTCTTCGCTGCATCTGAATTTTGTATTATTTCCATTCTGTACTGATAATGCTCTTTTTCCGAGTTCGAATACTGCAATTATCTGAGTTGCTTTTGACATACCTATCCCGGTTAACTAACGATGTCAGCTCATTAAAAGAAGTATCAACAAGGGTTTTAAGGTTTTCGAACTTTAAGATTATATTTTTTGCAAGATCGATAGCGCTATGCCTGCAATGACCATTATTAATTCCTGTTCCTATTATTACTGCTATTAACTCTGCATTTGTCAAAGATTCCGGTCCAAACTTTAAAAGTTTTTCCCTGGGTCTTTCATCTTCGGGCCAATTTTTTATGGAACCTGAAGTGTTATAGGAATTTCCATCTTTGGAAAGTAAATTTTTATTTTTCAATTATTTCCCTTTTTTAAGATATTTTGCATCCGGTTGGCAATCTTTTTTTAATAATTACAACTTATTGCATAATAGCATAATTATATAAATATGCAATTATATATTTATAAATATTACTGCATAGTTTGTTGAATTAATTGTCAACTGATAATCCCCCTTTAATATT
>JAMCVO010000394.1:0-2058 GCA_023475715.1 Actinomycetota bacterium | reverse complement strand
AAACTGTTTATTCATTACCTGGTTTTATTTTTAACACTTAAAATTTTTAACTTAATTAATGGCAAAATACTCGAACAAGATTTTTCGTGAAGCATTATCCGAGCTTATACAGGATAGAAAAATAAAGCTAAGGAGTCTGGCTGCCAAGACCAGTCTTGATTTTAGTTACTTCAGTAAACTGACCAGGAGAAAGGGATCCCCTCCCGTTGAAACTTTGATTAACATTTCTGCTGCTCTTGATGTTGAACCGGAATACTTCCTCGAATACAGGATTTATAAATTAAATGAGATTTTAAAAAATAATCCTGAAATAATTGAAGAGATTTTAGCTTTTGCATATGATCTGGAACAAAGACAAAAACTGAAAATTGCTGACAAAGAAGAAGGGTTTGATGTAAACTGATTTAAGCATTTTTATTATTAACGTTGTTATTTAAGGTTATGAACTATTTAAGCCTGCTTAAGTCTTGCGTGCTGTGCCCGCACAAATGCAAAGTAAACAGAACTGCTGGTAAGAGAGGTTTCTGCGGTGCTTCAGCCGATATACTGATTTCATCTGCTCTGCCCCATTATGGCGAAGAGCCTCCTATTTCCGGCAGCAGAGGTTCCGGAACAATTTTTTTCGGACACTGCAATATGAAATGTGTTTATTGCCAGAATTTCCAGATAAGCCAGGAATTTAAGGAAAACTCTTTCAGGGTTTTAACAATACCTGAACTTGCAGATATAATGACCGAGCTTCAAAATCTTGGCTGTCATAATGTAAATTATGTTTCTCCGACGATATGGATTCCTCAGATAATCGAATCACTTAAAATTGCCCGAAAAGAAAAAAATCTGACAATCCCTGCAGTTTTTAATTCAGGCGGATATGAAAATCCCGGGATCATCAAGATGCTAAAAGGTTTCATCGAAATTTATATGCCTGACATACGATATAATAATGACGATAATGCTTATAAATATTCCGGTGTAAAAAACTATACGGAAAATAATAAAAAATCTCTGATTGAAATGTACGGCCAGGTAGGCGGTTTAAAAACAGACAAAAACGGGATTGCACTAAAGGGTTTAATAGTCAGGCTCCTGATAATGCCAAATAACATTGCCAGTGTAAAGGAATCTCTTGACTTTATAAAAAATGAACTTTCAACCGATGTTTATATAAGCATTATGGCTCAATATCACCCTTTGTATAAAGCACACGGCTTTTCCGGGCTTAACAGGAGAATAAATCATAACGAGTACATTAAAATAATAAATTATGCCGAAAAACTTGGCTTCTGTAATGGTGCTTTCCAGGATTATGAGGAGACGGAAACCGCAGAAGACTTATTTATTCCTGATTTCCATAATGAAAAAGTGTTCAGGTACAAAAAGAAAGACCATTAAATACAGTATTTAATATGACGTTAAAATTGTCTTGAATTTTTCCACTTTTTCAATTCCTTTAATGACAGGGTGTTTATAACACTTTCCTTTTCGAAACCAGCCCTTCTTGCTATGTCGACACCGAGACGCATCATATCAAGATTATTGGAACGATGGGAATCTGTATTTATCGAAACCAGAATATTCGCATTTTTTGCCTTGCGGGTGTTTTCCTCATTTAAATCAAGCCTTAAATAATATGAATTTATTTCTAAAGCCTTACCGTATCTTGAAGCACATTCAATCAGACAATCGATATTCAAAAAATAAGGAGCCCTGCTCCCGAAAACAACCCCTGTCGGATGGGCAATTATGTCAACATATTTATCTTTCATAGCTTTTTCAAAACGTGCATTATTGGATAATGCATCAAATTTAAAACCTTTATGCATCGAACCTAACACGATATCAAGTTTGCTCATAATGGAATCGTCATAGTCAAGATTTCCATCTTTATCAATCTCGACCTCCGAGCCCATCAAAAAAGTAAATTTATCATGTCCTGAATTCAACCCTTTCAGGTATTCGTATTTTTCAGCAAACCTGTCTTTACTTAAGCCTTTCCCGTATTGGTTGCTGGCAGAATGATCTGAAAGGGTTGAATTCAGGACATGATAAATTTACTTT
>JAMCVO010000605.1 GCA_023475715.1 Actinomycetota bacterium | reverse complement strand
ATTACCAACGACAATTTGAATGCAACAGTGGATGCGCAGGTTTATCTAAAGGTTAAGGCTGATGAGGTAAATGTGAAAAACTCGATGTATAATGTAACAAATTACCGCCTGCAGGTAGTCAATCTTGCAAGAACTACCTTAAGAAATATCATCGGTACCCTTACACTTAAATCGGCAAATAGCGAAAGAGGCAGGATCAATACGGATCTTGACCAGACACTCAAAATTGAGACTAAAGACTGGGGTATTGAAATCCTGCGAACTGAACTTAAAGAAATTGATCCGCCAAAAGATGTCCAGGAGACAATGAATAAGGTTGTCAAAGCACAAAATGAGATGGTAGCTGCCATTGACTTTGCAACAGCTGCGGAAACAAATGCTGACGGTATAAAAAGAGCGGAAATAAAAAAGGCGGAAGGAATCAGGCAGGCAAAGATTCTGGAAGCAGAAGGCGAGGCACAGGCAATTAAACTGGTAAATGAGGCGGCCGAGAAATATTTTATTGGCAATGCGCAATTGCTTAGAAAACTTCAGGCTGTGGAAACCGCACTTAAAAACAATGCAAAAATTGTGCTTCCTTCTGACAGTGACCTGGTCAATGTGATTGGTGAGATGTCTGGAGTGCTGCCGCTTAAAAGGGAAACAAAGTAGAAGTAAGTATCCGGATAAATAAAAAGATAGCTTCCAGGGTTTATGAATGTGTTGAATTTACTCAAAATAGCTTTGTGGAAATATAAAAACCGGCGTACTTGTAAGACCCATTTCCAGAATTCCATTTGAAGAAATATTTGTTTCTTTAATTGGGTTTTGCTGTCCTATATCGGTTATTAAATTTTCCACTGTTGCTTTTTCAGATTTTACATCCAGCCTTAATTTTGATTTAGGTATTTCGTCTCCGGGAAGGACAAGATATCCTGGCTCAAACCAGGCGATAAAAAAATATCCATTTTCATCAGTTATCTTATATACTCTCAGACTTTTGTCCTCAAATAAAACCCTCTCAATGAAACCATAATCCTTCAAATATCCCGCAATCTGTTTTAATGCATAAAAGGAAGGATACCTTTCTATGACCTCATGTTTATTTTCGGCATAGTTCATCTTTACCTTTGTCATTCCGCTCCAGGAAGTATTTCCTGCAGCGGCACCAAAAAGTTCAGTTTGTGCAAGCTCAAAATCTTCCGTAAAGGCAGTGTTTATGAGAGCAATATTTTGCTCTGCCGCTATTGTAACCATTTTGACAATATCAGCAGCGCCGTATGCTCTGACCCATTTCAAGTATTCTTCATCACCGTCAATTAATTTTTTAAAGTATTCCGCAAGCTTGTACCTGTCCTCTTCAGCAGCGGGAGGAATAATAATTCCGGGTTTTGGGATTTTCCTTTCAGGATTTGTTGCAGGACCCCACGCGATAAAAGGATTAACGGAAGTATCGCTTATTATTATGGGTTTGCTGTAGCCCCTCAAATTCATTTCATAATTTAACCATTTTATGTTGTCTTCAATTTCAAGAGGATAACCTATAGAGTGGATATTTACGGCATCAAAGATTTCATTACTATCAAGTATTTTTCTTATGTCTTTGAGGCTGTGAAACATGATGCGTTTGTCAACTTTTGCAAAGGCTTTTTCATAATCCTGCGGCTCAGGGTTATCTTTAAAAGCTGTAGTTGTCAAAAATGGTGCATGCAATACTTGGGCATTTTCCGAGACTGCATGAATGGCATTGTATGCGGTTTTGAGCATATCGATGTAGTCTTCCACCGGTTCAGGCTCATAGGAAGAAAATTCACTGCCGATTTCAAAATAGATTACCGGTCTTAACAGTCCCGGCATATCATCAATTCCATCCCTATCATATCTTTCGGCAATGCTTGACACCCAGGTTTCATAGAGACCGGCATATTCTTCTTTCGGAGAAGGATTGGTCATGTAATCTTTTGAAGCCCAACTGCTTCTTGAACGCAGTGTTATAAAAATGTTTTCAATTCCTGCTTTCTGATATTCTTTTACAAATCTGTCGGCAACGCTGAAATCAATCGGGCTTTCGGCATATTTTTGCATTTTTTCCCACATTATTGCTTCAGGGTATGGTTTTACGGCTTCAACGCCGGTCTCGGCGAAATCACTCGCCAGCCCGGGAAAAACATATTCCACTCCGATTATTATTTCTTTGTTTTCACTGTTATTTGATTTTTCATCCGTAGATTCGTCCCTGCCAGATATCGTCATGTTTGTTTGTCCATCTTTTTCTTGACCATCGGTATTTAAAATTGTAGTTTCAGCAGCATTGGATGATATTTTGGATTTATTATTTATATTTCTGCATCCTGTTACGGTTATCAGAAAAGCAACCAGGATGAAAACAATGAAAAAAATCTGTAATTTTTCAGTCAGTGTCAATGTGATAATATTTTTCTTTTTCATTTCTCTCTGATTTATTTAAAAATGTTGATATATGGTTATTATATCGGAATGGGGAAAAAACAGAATGGTTCTTTTATAATTGTTTGTATTAATACTTTCTATAATCTGATATATTTTAAAATTATTCTTATAGCATAAATTTAATATTAAATCAAAGGAATAAGCAGTCTGTGATGAATAGATAGAAACATGAAATATAAACCAATTTTAAAAATAATTGAGATTTTAGCACCATTATTATATCTTACCACTGCAATTACAGGTTTGGTTCTGAAGTTAAGCTATATTCAAATAAAGTATGCGATCAGCGACTTGACGGTAGATGGAGCACCAAATAAAATTCTCTTAAATTATTTATTTAGTATTTCATGTTTCTATCTATTCATCACAT
>JAMCVO010000421.1 GCA_023475715.1 Actinomycetota bacterium | reverse complement strand
CAATAATCATATCGGCTTTTACCAATTTTCTCTCAAAGAATTTAACTCCCGGTTTATATCCTGCCGAAACTATCATCTCTGTTGTTCCCAGATTCATGTCCAGTGTATCATTTATCTGCTCAAAATCATTTGACAGGAAAGTACCGATACCATGAATAGTGTAAATGAGCCCTTCTTCCCTGAAAATCTTTAAGGCTTCCCGTAATGTCAACCTGCTGACATTTAACTTCCTGGCAAGTTCGGATTCGGGAGGAAATTTATCACCGACTTTTAGATTCTTAACTCTTATATAATCCACCAGCAACTTTTTAATTGTTAAAAATGTCGACATATTTTAAATTCCAAACCGGATTTTTAATTTTATTGTCACCTAATTTATTTAAAGCTGCTTAAAGAACAAGAATATTTTATGCAAAGCTATTTTTTTTTATACTTTCTTGCCCAATTTTGAAAGTACGGCTGCCACATTGTCACTATATGAACCATCTGGGACAAATTTCTTTTCAAAAAAAGCTCCGCCGATTGTAAATCCCCATACTCCCTGGTCAATTGTTTCCTGAAGCCTTGCAAAACTGTTTATTGAGCCTGCGGAAACAACGGGAACTTTTACTGCATTTCTAACTGCTGAAACAAGCGCATTTACTTTCTCCGGTCTGATATATCTGTATGCAAGGAGGTCAAAGCCATTTGCCCCTGCTGCTTCTATTCTTTTTGCATCTGCTGCAATTTCTTCTATTGTTCCATCAAGAATCGAGGGTCGCTCATAAATCTTACCGCAGAATGGGAAATAGTTAATTTTCCTGTCTATTATTTTCCAGATTGAAGGATAATATACTGTACCCATAAGATAATCAAATCCCATATCAACAGCCATTTTAGACGGCCCCATAATTTTATCTTCGTCATATTCCACTACTTCTATAAATGATTGAAATCCTGCAGCATGAATCTTATCATTTAATAATTTCATCTTTTCCGGTGGGAGCCCTATTTCCTTAAATCCAAAATAATCCACGGGCAAATGCTTTACTTCTTCGAAAGCTTCGATTGCATTGGGGACAGTAACATCGTTTTGTGTGAACATCAATATCAGCTTTGGTGCCATAATGTTAACTCCTATGAGAAAATTGTTAATAAATAATTATATGATATCTTTTAATAGTCATCAGATTTCTAAGAATAGATTTTAGCTTTTATTATTTTTTTAGTCAATAATTTTTCGGACAATGTTAGCATCTAAAATTCCATGATAGCAATAAAGGAAAATTTTAAGAGCCATGATGGGTATTTCAAAAACACGCAGGCTTTTTCCCGGCGAGTAAAAGCCAGCTCAGTTTCAGGCTCAGCTCCCCTCCCGGAGGAGGAACCATACCCGCTTAAGCCTTCAAATGGTTTTCTCAATACCCATCCTGGCTTATCAATTTATTTTTTATCACGAAGTTTTAGATGCTTCCTCGGACAATCTATTTTTGATTTCAGGAAAAATTCTACTAAATTGGCAAAAGAGTATGACATAAAAAATGTAATAATAAAACTGGAAAAAATATATCTTGAATGTAAAAATATAAAAAATAATTTTTATAATAATTTATGTAATTATCTCCTTGGTATAATTAACATAATTTATATATATTAGTGTTTATATATAATCGTTTTTATCAATTACATTCATGATATAATCGACTGTTTCCTGCGGGCTGTCAACAACCTTGTAAAGATCCTTATCCTCCCGGCTTATTGTGCAGTATTTTTCAAGCAGGCAAATATCAATCCAATTATTTAAGTCTTTCCAATATTCTTTTCCGAAAAGAGCAATAGGAAAATGCTCGATCTTATTTGTTTGTGCCAGTGTCAGAGCTTCGAAGAGCTCGTCAAGGGTGCCATAACCTCCCGGGAAAATAACAAATCCAACCGAATATTTCACAAAAATCATTTTACGTACAAAAAAATACCTGAACTCTAAAGCTATATTCTGGTATGGATTTGGTGCCTGTTCGAGAGGCAGCTCTATGTTGCAGCCAATGGATAGTCCCCCTGATTCCAGTGCTCCTTTGTTTGCAGCTTCCATTATACCAGGACCTCCGCCTGTAATTATCCCCAAATCCTGCTTTGCAAGCAGGGATGCGGTTTCATAGGCAGCTTTGTAATAAGGATCATCGGATGCTGTACGGGCTGAACCAAAAAAGGATATGCATGATCCTATTCCTGCAAGAGCAGTAAATCCTTCGACAAATTCACTCTGTATGTGAAGCACACGCCATGGGTCTGAATCTACAAAACCAAAATCCATTTTTTTCGGTGCGCGCAAAAGTTCTTTGTCTGCATCCTTGCGAAAATATTTTTTTTTCATTTTTTATTTTCTTTCATTAACATTTTTTTGCTTTTTTATTTGTCTGCAATTCTATATTGAAATTACTTTTATACTATTCTACACTATTCTAGTAAATTAAAAATGCAGGTTTTATGGCATTTTCAGTTTTTTTATCAAATATTACTTCCCTGTACTGGTTAAGTCTAAAAAATTTTAATAATTTTTCATAAGGAAGCTCTTCCCTTTCTAAAAGTTTAGCGGCATATAGCATACTCTGGCTGGATGGATAAGCATAGTGGCCCAATATTTGAATCTCATTTCGGCATAAAACATAAGGATTGATTCTTGCCTCACCTGTATCAAGCAAATGCCCTATTTCAAAGAGTATCCCTCTTCTTTTGAGAACATTTATACCTTCATTAATCATTTCTGGTATTCCGCAAGATTCAATTACAACTCCCGCACCTAAATTTTTAGTTAATTCTTTTATTATTTTTATTCCCGGGC
>JAMCVO010000219.1 GCA_023475715.1 Actinomycetota bacterium | reverse complement strand
TTTCACTATTTCCTTAAGATCAAAAAAAGATCAATATATTATTAACATCTCTTAATTTATTGGATTTTTAAGATTGATATATTTTTAAGAACATTTCTGGAAGTGGAGAGGAGGTGGAAGTACGTCAGTAATCCTGGATGGGAAAAGCTTGAAAATAATTTCTATTTTATAAAAAAGCAGAGTTTTCACGAAACTATAACTTTAAAATTTTTGCCTTCTAACCCATCTAGGAACCTTAAAGTCGGCCTTTTTAGTAAAAAGTTATCTTAGAAAAATTTTGTTGATAATGTGATTTTTTAAGATAGAGGACGATTATAAATGGATAGAACCTAAAAATCTTTTTTAGTAATGCGGGTAGTTTCGTGAAGGCTACTGAATAGAATGTTAGGAGGTAAAAATGGACAGTGTAGAGTGAGATTTGCTCAAAGGTAAGAATTTATATGGCCCTATGAACAAATCTCTAAGAAACAATACTATTTAATAATGAATGAAATGTAAATAAAAAAGGAGGAAATAGTGAAAAAGTTAATTTTATTGTTAGCTATCATAGTTATAATAACTATGATAGCAAGTTTTTCGGTAGCTGGCTGTAAGAAAGAAGCTGTTTCATCTGAAACAGTGACTGTAGAATCAACGGCTGCAGAAGAAACCACAACAACTACGGGAATCGAGACTACCCAAACTACTACAGAAAAAAAACCTGAGGAATATTCAGCAACTGTGATTGTTGTGGTTTCTTCTGCAGCAACACCAAATGCATTGATACCTTATTTCAATCAAACGTATCCAAATATTAAGATTAATGTCGTAGCGATTCCATATGCAGAATTGCTACAGAAATTCAAAACTGCGCTTGCTTCAGGAACTGAATTACCTGATATTATGTGGCTGGAAATGGGATTTAGGGGAGAAGCAATAGCCTTGGATGTTTGGGAAAATCTTGAAGCAGCTCCTTACAATTTTGACAGAACAACAGTATTTGATTATCTGTATCCATTAATAACGAATACCAGAGACGAAGTTGTTGGAATTGACTGGAGTTCTACAATCTCTGGGATTGCATACAACAGACTTATGGCTCAAGAGTATTTCGGAACTGAAGATCCAAGTGAGATGGAAAAACTTCTCCCGGATTGGGATACTTTTATTCAAAAGGGAGTAGAGATCAAGAATAAGAGCGGAAAATTTATGCTTTCGACTGAAGAGGATGTATTAGCATTCACAATTGGACAGAACCCTAATGAATATGTAACTAACGGAACATTAAATTTTAATGCTGCAATTGCACCTACTCTACAAATGGTTATTAAAATGAGAGATGCAGGAATTATGGATGTAAATGATATTTGGTCACCGGGTTATTTTGCATCCTATACAGATGATAAGCATATGTTTTTCAACTTTCCTACTTGGATGCTTCAGACTTTGTTAAAGCAAGATACAGAAAGAACTGATACCTGGCGTCTGATGAAAGCACCGGGAGGTGGCTATGCATATGGAGGTACATGCTGGTCTATACCTAAGGATTCCAAAAATAAACTTGAGGCATATAAGTTTATAGAATGGTATTTACTGTCTCCTGAAGGTTCCCGCCTGAATAAAGATATAAGTGGAAATCTCTCTACGGTAAAGGCCATGTATCAGGAACCCGGCTTTGCAGAAATTAAATACCCGCAACTTTTTGGTGACCAGAATTTATCTGAAAAGTGGTTTACTGATATAGCACCTACAACTAAAGTTAAAGGGGTATCTGAATATGATAATGTGATTCTTACAGAATTACGAGCTGTTCTGTCGCAGATCAGAATAATGTTCAAAATAGATTTCAACAAAGCATCTGACATGCTAAAAGAGGCATATTCCGCAAAATTGCCTGATTTGACTATAAATTAGTAAGCATGATCAGCAAATAGTTTTGTTCGCCCTCCGATAGGCTTGGGGGGCGAACAAAAGAACTACATGATGTCATTGATAAAAAACTATATGGAATTAAGGGGATAGAATTGAGAGGGTACATAATATCAGAAGTACAATTATTAAGGGAAAGAAAACGAAAGAATTTCTGGCCGTATGTTTTTGCTTCTCCCTTTCTAATCTTGTATTTTGTATTTTTATTGGTTCCAACTCTTTTCACAATTTACCTTAGTTTTAATAAATGGAATGGAATTAATCCAATAACTTTTGTTGGGTTGAAAAATTATATATTTATTTTTACAAGGGATCCGTACTTCTTTAAATCAATTTTGAACATTATTCTGATTATGTTGATGTATATTCCTGCTGTTATTGTTTTAGGAGTAATTATTGCTGCTGCTATAACTAATCGGTACCTAAAATGGGGACACGCATTTCGTGTTATAAGTTGTTTACCCTATATTACTATGTCAGTGGGCATAGGACTTATATTTGCACTTATTCTAGATCCCAAAATGGGAGTATTGAACAGAGTTCTTTTATATCTTGGACTCATCAAGGATGAGATACAATGGCTAAAAGACCCCTATGCGCGGTATGTTGTTGTTATTATGATGATATGGAGATTACTTGGGTACATGATACTGTTATATAGTGCTAGTATGGTTAATATTCCTGCTGAATTATATGAAGCAGCTTCAATTGATGGTGCAAATGGAATTGGTAAATTCCGCCATATTACCCTCCCGCTCATTATGCCTACCACAAGATTCCTTATAATAACTAGTATCATAGCAGGTTTTCAGCTTGTGGAAGAACCTTTGCTTCTCTTGAACGGGTGGACAAGCGGCTCTCAGGGAGGCGGATTTGCTAATGCAGTAAAAAGCTGCAATAATTACTCCTAA
>JAMCVO010000016.1 GCA_023475715.1 Actinomycetota bacterium | reverse complement strand
CTTTTAGTGTCAACCCATCAAATTTAAAATATTTAATTATTAAAGCTAAGACAGGAATTGTTAAAATTATAGCATATTTTTATTATTAATAGCTTGTATTTGAAAAAACTCGAGCTCAGGATTTCTTAATTTTGACTTATTTTTCTTATCTTAATAAAAGTTGCGCGGCTGAGAATGAAAACCGCTACCATTATTATGGTAAAGCCTGTAACTAATACGGAGATTACATTTACTTTCGGAGAAAGTCCGAACCTTAATTGTGAGAAAATATAAACCGGTATTGTTACATTATTACCTATCAAAAAGTAGGTAATGATAAATTCATTCCAGCTTATCATGAAGGAAAAAACCCATCCGGCAATTATTGCCGGCATCAGGATTGGGAGTATCACGTCTATAATACTGGAAAACCAGCTTGCGCCAAGGTCGACAGATGCTTCCTGCAAATTTGCTGAAGATCCTTCTATCCTGCCGATAACGATTAATACAACATAACTTATGCTTATGGATACATGGGAAAATATTACTGCTGGTATTCCAAGAGGAAATGAAAAAATTCTGAAAAATACAAGGACAGCAATTGCTATGGTAAGACTTGGCATTAGAACAGGAAGCATTAAAAGTCCCAGCAAACCGTTTCTGTTTTTCAAAGTGCTGCTTAAAAGCCCAAATGAAAGCATCGTTCCGAGGATGGTCGAGATGGTTGCAGAAACAACAGCTATGACTGCGCTGTTTGTCATAGCTGTTGTTGCGATATCATCTTTAAAAAGTTCAATGAACCATTTCCATGTAAATCCGCTCAGCGGAAAATTATAGCCTTCATTGTTATTCCAGGCAAATATAAAGATAAGAATTATAGGTGCAAAAATATATATGAAAAACAGGGTGGTGTAAATATATAAAAATACAGGTTTTTTCTTATCCAATTTTTTTATTTTTCTTCAAGTTTTTTTATAAATTTTAATTTATTGATCTGAATGGTGTTTTAGTTTAAATACCCCGGTTTTTATATACGGACTCAAGCCCGAATAATTTTGAATATAAAAAAATAAGTGCCAGTGAAATTGCCGCAAGTGCAAGAGTAAATGCCGAGCCAAAATTCCAGTTTCCGACTTCTATGAACTGGCTCTCAATAATATTTCCGATCATTAATGAATCTGTTCCGCCTAAAATGGCAGGAATTGCAAAGGAACCCAGTGCCGGTATGAAAACAAGGATGGTTCCGGCAAATATTCCGGTAAGGCTCATACGAAAAGTAATATCGAAAAAAGCACTTGCTCTTGAAGCTCCAAGATCAAGAGCTGCTTCAGTGAATTTGTTGTCAATTTTTGAAATTGTTGCATAAAGAGGAATTACCATCATTGGTGTATATGAATAAATCAACCCTAAAATTACAGCTGTTTCAGAATATAAAAGTTTTAAAGGCTCTCCAATAAGATGCATGGAGAGAAGAATCCTGTTTAATATACCGTTTTCGGATATCAGAAGTTTCCATGCAAAAGTTCTTATAAGATAATTTACCCAGAAAGGTATCATCAGAGCTATTATTAGAAACCTGTCGTATTTTGTTTTTTTAGCCAGAAAATAAGATACGGGATATGCTAATGCGATTGAAAATAGTGTTGTAATTGCACTTATTCTTAAAGATCTCAGAAGGAGCATAAAATAATATTTCCTTTCAAAAATAATAAGGAAATTTCTTAATGTAAAATGTATGGGATGTCCAAGTTTTATAAAATTATCTACAAAGGCATACAAAAAAATGACTGTAAGAGGCATAAGAAAGAAAACCAGAAACCACAGGAAACCGGGATAAATAAGAAATTTGTTTTTTCTGAGCATCTGACTCATATTGTTTTTTAGAAAAATAGGTATGGATTTATTTACTGTAAATTTTATTTAATATTTTGTATTATATCAATTAAATCTCGGTCAGATATAAAATGAGCTGAGATATTATTATTTTTAACTAAAGATATTAAGTTATTATATTTAGAAGATTTTTAAGATAAAAGAGGAGATTTGAAAATGATTACTGACGCTGCCAAAAAAGTATTATCAGCAGAAACAAAAAAAATTGCTACAAGAACAGCATATGGGGAGACAATAACAGCACTCGGAGAGGTCAATAAAAACATAGTTGCACTTGATTGTGATCTTTCAAAATCTACAATGACTGCAATATTTGCTAAAAAATTTCCTGAAAGGTTTTTTAACTTCGGCATTGCAGAAGCCAATATGATAAGTGCTGCTGCCGGGCTTGCAGCAATAGGCAAAATCCCCTTTGCATCAACTTTTGCCGTTTTTGCTACCAAACGTGTTGCCGATCAGGTTTCAAGTTCAATAGCATATCCGCACCTTAATGTAAAAATATGTGCTACTCATGCCGGTATCTCTGTAGGTGAAGACGGGGCAACCCATCAGGCGATAGAAGATGTTGCCATCATGAGAGCGATACCCGGGATAGTGGTGTTATCTCCATGTGATGCAAAAGAGACTGAAAAAGTCATCAGGTCGGTTACTGAATACAACGGTCCATGCTATGTAAGGCTTACAAGAAGTAATATCCCTGTTCTTTTTAATGATAATTATAAGTTTGAGATTGGAAAAGGTATTAAAATTATGGAAGGTTCAAAAGCTACACTTATTTCAACAGGGTTTACGACTCATATCGCTTTTGAAGCTGCAAAAAAACTTGCAGAGCAGGGAGATAACACCACTATCCCGGGTATCGCTCTCATGATGGCAACATCTTCTATCGCCTGATGGGTTGCCCCGTCTTCACCTACAGAGATACCGGCATGAGTAGCACATATTTTAACAT
>JAMCVO010000049.1 GCA_023475715.1 Actinomycetota bacterium | reverse complement strand
AGACTGAGCATTTCCATACTGCCATTGTTACCTCCTTTGATGTATATTATTTATTTCTTTTCCTGAAAAAATTTAAAAATAAAACACTATACCCCGAAAGCTTTTACAAAATTCATCTGTAAATTCGTCAGTGAAGACTGCAGGTTATCTCTTTCCTGAGCTGATATGTCATCACCTAAAACTTTGAGCAGAGCATCAAAACTGTCAATTGCAAGCTTTGCCTGCTCCTTGCTTTTATATTTGTCATTTGTTCCAACCGGTAAACCCATTTTCTTATAGGCCATACTTGAAAGCGACATCATAAACTGCATAATGATATCTTTTGAAGAAAGCTTGTCAAGCTCGTCCTGGAGTTCTTTAAGCAGCTCCTCTTCCCTTTTCTTTTCAGCCTCAGCTTTTTGGGAAGAATCAGTTTTTAAATCCTTTGCACTCCCGGTCTGTGTCCATGAATTTACATTATTTTTCACATCTTTATATTCGCCGTTTCCGCTTTTTTTCTCTGTCATTATAATCACCTGCCAAATAAATTATTTTTATTGATATACCCCATTAATTATATATTAAAAAAACTTGAAAATATTACATTGATTCTGATTCATATTCAACTAAAGAATGAAGTTCGTATGCTTCCAGTATCTTTCTCGGATTTAAAAAGGAAAGTTCTACCAAAAAGCTGAATCCAACAACTTTCCCTCCCATTTTCTCGATAATTTCTGCCATAGCTTTTGCAGTCCCGCCGGTGGCTACCAGATCATCAACAATTAATATGTTATCCCCTTTTTTAATGGCGTCAACATGCATTTCGAGACTGCTTGAGCCATACTCAAGATCATAAGAAACCTGGCATGTTTCATATGGAAGTTTGCCCGGCTTTCTTACAGGTATGAAACCAACTCCTAATTTATATGCAATCGCTGCGCCAAAAATGAATCCTCTTGACTCTGCACCCATAATGGCATCTATTTTTTTATCTTTGTATTGTTTTGCCATTTCATCTATTGCGAACCTGAATGCCTCTCCATCTCTTACCAGAGTTGTAATATCGAAAAATATAATACCTTTTTTTGGAAAATCTGGTATGTTTCTGATTTTTTCCTTCAAATCCATGTGTCTTACCTTTCATGTTTATTTAATATATTATTAAAAATCTGTTTTAATATCTAATTTTTACTTTTAATAAGATTGAGTGCATTATTTATTAAATAAGCTACATCCAGATTTTTATATCCAAGAAAATCAAGAATTTCCTCAGGAGAATATTTCTGGCCATAACTCCAAATTTCTTTTAAAAAATCCCCCGCCTTTTTGCTTTTAAACCAACCAGTCCCGAATTTACTTATTATATAATCTTTTAGCTGAGCTTCAAACATCCACGCCCTTATATAACTTGTACAATAAAAACCTTCATCAACATCTTTCAGGTAATTTTCAGGATAATATTTCATAATAAGATTTTTTGTAAGAATTTCGCTGTACACCGAACTTTTATTTGCAACTTCTTTATTTTTGTGAAGCTCCAATTCGTATTTAAGCTTTCCTGCATATCTTCTAAGAAAAAAAAGATTTATCAAGCCTGAAAAATAAATGAAATCATTTGCAGCACTGCTGTCCATTTTCAAAAGTGAGATCAGCCATTCTTTTTCATAAGCCAGGTTTTCAAGACAAAAAGCAAATCCTTCTGTCACCGAATTATCTCCAAGATATCTGTATTCAAAATCAAGTTTACCGCTTACATTGGCAAAATGCTCTGCATGCCCTCCTTCATGAAACATTGCCCCATAATCATCCTGGCCTCCCGAAGGCATCACTACAAGATAAATTTCCGAAGGAACCTTAACAGGACAGCAAAAAGCTCTCGGTGATTTATTTTCCCTTTCTTCAACATCCATGATGACATTTTTCTGCCTGTCCATATCAACACCAAGAAGCCTCATGTTTTCCTTAAAAATTGAAACAAGGTTCTCTTTTTTAAAAAAGATATCAAATTCCTTTGCCCTTTTTATAAAGGCAAAATCACTTGCCTTTCCATCATGAATTCCAAATCCCATTTTTCTGTTGAAAAGCCTGTTCATATGATCTTCATAAATATCGTTTGTTTCAAGGACAAGTTTGTCCATGTCCTTTTCAAGATTATAAAAATCATATCCTTTAAGCTGCATAAATAAAGAAGTATAGTTGTCAAAACCCAGTTCGATTGCTTCCCTGTGAAGTGATTCCCAATAAATTTTCAGATCAGGATTAAAAATTTCATAGGTTATCTGTCTTCTCTTGCTGTCAATATCTCTCCTTTTGTTGAGGCCTGATTCATTTGAAAGAATAATGTCCGAATATCTGAACGCATAATCCTGACCGTCAATATTGATTTTAGATGAAGCTTCATTATTGGCAATCTTATCCGATATATTCTGATATTTTTTACTTAAATAACCTTCAGTGCAAAACTGAAAAAGAAATCTTGCCTTCTTTTTACTGTCTCCATCTGAGGTATCTATAAGTTTCTTAAAATACTGCGAATTATCAAATGAGACCAGACGTGCATATTGTTTATATATCCCATCTAAATTCAAATCGGATTTCTTACCGGAAAAGTGGAGGTAATATTCCTTGTCAAGTCTGCCTAAAAAATCCTCTGAATCTTTTCTGTACTGATCTATGTTCACGCCTGTGCCTCCAAACAGTTATTTTCAAAATATAAAACTGAATAAACATTTTAATTTAATTTGTCAGGTAAAACAATTTAGCTAATTATACATAAATGCATTATATAATTAGCCAATATCTATAAAATAATTATTTGACATAATTATATAAGAAGGATTAAAAAAT
>JAMCVO010000229.1 GCA_023475715.1 Actinomycetota bacterium | reverse complement strand
GTTTGCTGGTCTAGTTTTTTCTCCGAATAACCTTTAGTTATCTGTTGAACGAGATACTTGTAGTGTTTTGCTAATCGCTGGATGGTATCCTTGTTAAATAAGGATGTGGCATAGTTTAAATTGCAATACAGCTTTTTTTGAGAATCATTAATAAACAGACTCAGATCAAATTTTGCTATTGGTGATTGGTTTTGAGCCATGTAAAAGTTATAGAAAGATTGTTGTTGATTTTGCTGTGATTCCAACTCTTCTTGCGCCACCCATAACCCCTGCACTCCAAACATAACCTGAAATACAGGATGCCTACTGGTGTCCTTTTCTATCTCTAGTTTTTCCACCAACTTTTCAAAAGGCAAATCCTGATGAGCTTGAGCATCAACTAAATGCCTGTATGTTTGGTTAATAAAACCTTGAATATTTTGTGTTGACTCAATTTTAGTCCTAATAACCAAACTATTAACAAAAAAACCAATGAGATTTTCTAACTGAGAATAATGCCTGTTAGCTATTGGTGTACCTATAATTATGTCTTTTTGTCCGGTATACTTGAACAAAAGAATATTAAAAATACTTAAAAGAACAGTATAAAGCGTTACTCCTTCTTGCTTTGCAAGCTGTCTCAAAATTGTCGTTTGCTTTAAATCAATACTGAAATATAAATCTTGCCCCGCAAAAGTTACCTGACTTAATCTGGCCTTGTCGATTGGAAAAGATAGCTGTTCAAACCCTGATAATTGCCCTTTCCAGTAATGAAGCTGGGTATCCAAAATTTCTCCAGAGAGGTAATTTCTTTGCCAGGCGGCATAATCTTTATATTGAATGGTTAACTCAGGCAATTCCAGTTTAGTTTTTTGAGTATAATTATTATAATAAGCGTTTAATTCCTTAAAAAATAAATTTGCTGACCAACCATCAAAAGCTATATGATGTACATTTATCAGTAGATAGACGGGGAGTTTTTCTGTTCTTGTACGCCTTCCGGCCTTACATACACTTTCTTGCGCTTTGTATTCAGGTTGGTACATCCAGGCTTTAATGGGTATCTCTTGATTAAGTTTAAAAATATAACTACTATCACTTATTAGCTGTCGGTCCAGATTTTCTTTGTTTGTGTAAACTCGGTTTTCTATTTCTAAATCCGTTTCCAACACGCACTGATAATTTTCCACAGCCAGTGTATCTTGCATAAAAATAGTTCTTAATATGCCATGCCTTTGCACAATAGCATTCAGAGCTTGTTTTACTGATTTAATATCTGCATTTAATTTGAGACACAAAATTATTGGTATATTGTAAGCATTCGTTCCTTGCTCATATTGATCAATAAACCATAATCTCTCTTGGGCAAAAGAAAGTAAACTTTTGTCTTGCTTAGTTTTTAATATATGTATTGCTTTAGCGTAAGGTGTACTATTCAAAATACCGTTTATTGTTTTATATTTAAAAATATATGCAACAGACAGGGGTTTGTCTAATATCTTGCTCATCTTATAAGATAAGCGTATAGCTATAATAGAATTGCCTCCCATTCTAAAGAAGTCATCTGCTACCCCTATTCGCTCTACACTCAAAACTTCTTTCCAAATATCACATAACTGTTTTTCTAACTCATTACTAGGTGCTATATAACTATCTTTATTGGTAAATTCCGGATCGGGCAGCGCTTCCCTATCTAACTTTCCATTAACTGTTAACGGAAAGTTTTCTAGCTCTACATATGCGCTTGGTACCATGTAGTCTGGTAAGCTCTGATTTAAACATCGAGTTATCTTTTCTGATGTAACTCTATTTGATGTATCGGTAATGTAATAGGCAACAAGATATTTATTGGCGTCACTTTCTGTTTTTTTGTCTTTGACTTGTACTGTTACTTGCTTAATCCCCGCTACCTGTGAGATCGCATGTTCAATCTCTCCTAGTTCTATTCTATAGCCCCTGATCTTTACTTGAAAGTCATTACGCCCTATATATTCTATATTCCCATCTGGTAACCACCGAACCATATCTCCTGTCTTATATAATCTCGTATATCCTTTCGCTTTATCAGCTTCTGTTGCAAATGGATTTATAATAAATCTTTCTTCTGTTAATTTAGGCTGATTTAAATATCCTCGGGCAAGTCCAGCTCCTCCTATGTATAGTTCACCCACTACTGTAGGTGGTACAAGCTGCAAACAAGAATCTAAAACATAAATCCTCATATTATTAACCGGTTTCCCTATAGGGGTGTTTTTTCTACCGCTGGGACACTGACCAATGCCATATAATGTTGCGCATATAGTAGTTTCTGTTGGACCATACCCATTTATTATTTTTAGCTCCGTACATTTGCTATTAATTTCCATTAACATTTTTTCTGCTATTGGCTCTACTCCAACCAACAACCGCCATAAATAAAACTTTTCATCCTTAACAAAAATTCTTTGATGTAAATCCGGAAGTAGATGTGGGGGCAAATATAGTGAATTAATTTTATGCTGTTTTATGTATTCAAATAACAGATTGGTATTTGAGCGTATTTCTTCTGAAAACACATGCAAGGCACAGCCCGCCAATAAGGCTGACCAAATTTCATAAACTGACACGTCAAAGCTGATGCTTGTCCAAAACCCAGCATTATGCTGTGATAGGAGTGGTTTACGCTGCTGAAAATTCCAAAGCAAGTTAATAATACTGACTTGAGATATCATAGCTCCTTTTGGCCTACCAGTAGTACCTGATGTATAAATAACATATGCAAGATCTGTTGCTTTACTTATTTGCTCGAGGTTCTCTTCTTCTAGCTTTTTAATCTCTTGACTGACTATCTCATTATCCGCAGCTAAAATCTGT